>DASUSU010000254.1:0-2068 GCA_036374915.1 Acidimicrobiia bacterium
ACGACACCGTCGAGAGACGACAGAAACCCGGGTGGCCGCTCTGTGAGGACCACCCGACCGGTTCTGATCATCGAAGAAAGCCCCTGACCTGCCACCAGGGCGACTGAGATGCCGAGCCCTACCAGCAGATAGCCGACCAGGTCGAGGTCCCACAAGATCGCCGCTCCTACCGCACCCAGGATCGAGGCGATCGCGGTTGTGGTGAAACGGTCGAGGAAAGGCATCGCGGGCATCCGGCCCACCAACGCGCCAAGCCCCACTCCGGCGATGGTGGAGACCAGGAACACGTCGACGGCCTGGGGGTCCGCCGTGAACGAGGAGCGGCTCAGGATGAGCGACGCAGTACCCAAGCTCCCGATCAGAGCCACCAGCAGCGTCGGCGCGAAGACCTCGACATGACGGTACTGGGGGAAGGCCACAGCCCATCCGAGGACAATCGCGACCGCGATCGCCACCGCCAGGCCATATCCGGTGGGGCCGAGGATGTGCGCGGCGAGTGTGGAGGCAGCGGCCGCAGTCACGACAGAGAGCGGAGCGAAGACGCGAGAGCGGGCAGAAAAAGCCGAGTTCAGGTCGAGGGCCCATATGGCGACGATCGCCACTAGCGCCGCGGCCCAAATCGGCTGACCTTGGAAGTTGGCGAGGATCGCAACCACCCCAACCAAGAGGGGGAGGAATCCGGCCAGATCGGTCGGTGCCAGGCTGACCGGCTGGCTGCCGCCAGACACAGGAGGAAGGATCACCAGTTCGTCGCCGTCACCGATGACGCCGGCCATGTCCGCCTCCTCCCCGTTGACCCAGATCCGGGAGACAGACACCCCTTTCTCGAACTCGGCGCCGAACTTGTCGTTGACGAATTCGACGGCCTCGCCGACGGTCGAGGCGGGGACGTCGAGACGCGAGGTCCCGGCTATCTCGCGCAGGTTTGCGAAGAGTCGAACTCTGACCATCGGGTCCAGCGTAAATCGTCTGGTGCCCCGGATGCGGGTTGATGCCTTACTCTCACCAATATGGAAGGTCAGGTCCTGGTCCCAGTCGAGGTGCCTCTCGTCGGGGATGAGCGGCACAAGAACTGGGCGAAGGTGGTGGAGAACGTCGACACCTCGAAGAGCTCGGGATGGGCGTTCGATGGTCCGTTCATAGCTTCGGGAGGCATACAAGACGTGCCCGCCGGGGCTGTTCTCCTGGTCTACGGCGAACGAGGCTCGAGGGCCAATCCCCAAAGCACGGCGAGGGTCTACACGGTCAACGCCGACGCCACACTGAGCCTGGAGGCCGAGGCAAGAGGTCAGGCCTGGGCGAGAACGGTGCGCGACCCGATCGAGCGTCTCCTCGGAGCCGAGCGGAGCGCATTCGGAATGTCACACCTCCCCGACGACTTGCTCGCCGATGAGCTCAGATCACGAGGATGGAAGGTGGAGCGGCCGTGAAGGCAATCGTCATCGAAGAAACTGGCGGACCGGAGAAGCTGAAGCTGGGAGATCTGGGCTCGCCCAGCCCAGGCGAGGGGCAGATCGTGGTCGATGTTGCAGCTGCCGGGCTCAACTTCATCGACACCTATCACCGTTCCGGCCTGTACCCGATGGAGTTTCCTTTCACTCCGGGTGTGGAGGGAGCGGGGGTGGTGACCGCGGTCGGGTCAGGAGTCGAAGACGTCGGGGTCGGCGACCGTGTGGCGTGGTCGGGCCAGATAGGGAGCTACGCCGAACAAGCAGTGGTCTCTGCGGCGAGCGCGGTGCCGATTCCCGACGATGTCGACCTGGAGACCGCGGCCGCCGTGATCCTCCAGGGCCTGACCGCCCACTACCTGGCGACCGACACGTTCCCACTGACCGACGAGCACCAATGTCTCATCCACGCCGGTGCGGGGGGAGTCGGGCTATTGCTCACCCAGATCGCCGCCATGAAGGGGGCCCGCGTCATCACAACCGTGGGATCCGAAGACAAGGCGGAGTTGAGCAGGGACGCCGGTGCAAGCGACGTCATCGTCTACACAGTGACCGACTTCAAAGAGGCCGTCGAAGGCCTCGTCGGCGAGAAGTCACTGGACGTGGTGTTCGACGGCGTG
>DASUSU010000255.1:0-10720 GCA_036374915.1 Acidimicrobiia bacterium
CGGCCGGTTGATGGCTGGATACAGCGGCACGCCTCTCCCCCGCAAGCTGGGCATCGATGAGGGGAAGACGGTGGGCATCCTCAACATGCCCAACTACTACGACCTCGATCTGGGCGAGCTTCCACCCGACGTGAAGGTGCATCGCACCGAGCTCCCGGCGGACATCTTCATCGTCTTCGCCGACCGCGCCGACGAGGCGGAGAGGGGATTCCAGCGCGCCATCACCTACCTCCCGGCGGACGGGGCAATCTGGGTGCTGTGGCCGAAGAAGAGCTCGGGAGTGGAGACGGACCTCACCGAGCAGACGCTGCGCGACCTGTTCCTTCCCACCGGGATGGTGGACAACAAGGTGATCGCGGTGGACGACACCTGGTCCGGGCTGCGCTTCGTGGTGCGCAAGGAGAACCGGGAGGGTTGGTCGGGCGGCGGCCTCAGAACGTGAAGCGGTGCGGCAGCAGCTCGTCGAGTGTGTGCTCCCTGATCTCGGAGCCCTCTCCGGCAGCGACGAGCACGGTCTCGACTCCGAACTCGGACATGATCTGGCGACACCGCCCGCACGGATACGCCCCCTGAACATCGGTGGCGTCGATGCAGGCCACGGCGAGCGTCTCGATCTTGCGTATCCCGGCGGCGACCGCGGTGTGGATGGCGGTGGCCTCGCCACAATTCGACGACGGGTAGGCGGCGTTCTCGATGTTGGCCCCGGTGAACACCTCGCCGTTGTCCGCCACCACCGCCGCCCCGACCCGAAACCGGGAGTAGGGCGAATAGGACCGCTCGGCGGCGGAACGCGCCGCGGCAACCAGTTCATCTCGATTCACGACTGCTCCAGGAGATCGGCGACGAAGACGTCCGGGTCGAAAGGCACCAGATCGTCGATCCCCTCACCCAGCCCGACGAACTTTACCGGCACGCCGAGCTGGCGCTCCACCGCGATCACGATCCCGCCCTTCGCCGTGCCGTCGAGCTTGGTCAGCACGACCCCGCTGATCGGGACCGCCGAGGCGAACTCGCGTACCTGAGCCACCCCGTTCTGGCCACCGGTCGCATCGAGGACGAGGAGCACCTCGTCCACCTCACCCCGATCACCGGCTGCGACCCGGTGGATCTTCTCCAGCTCGGACATCAGGTTCCTCTTGGCGTGAAGACGACCGGCCGTGTCGACGATCACGACGTCGGCCCCCTTGGCCCGGGCCGAGGCGATGGCATCGAATGCGACCGACGCCGGGTCGCCGCCCTCCTGCCCCGACACCACGTCGACACCGAGACGGTCGGCCCAGACCTCGAGCTGGGCGCCGGCCGCGGCCCGGAAGGTGTCCCCGGCGGCGAGCAGGACCTGCTTGCCGGCCTGCTGCAACCGGGCGGCGAGCTTGGCGATGGTGGTCGTCTTCCCGGTCCCGTTGACCCCGACCACGATGATCACCACGGGAACGCCGTCGAGGCGCAGTTCCCGAGCCTTCTCACCCAGCACCGACCGAAGCTGCCGCGCCAGTGCCGCGCGGGCCTCCTCGGGCGTGCGCGGGGCCGAGGATCTGACTCCGGCGACCACCGATGTCGTGGCCTCGATCCCGACGTCGGCGGCGAGCAGCGCCTCCTCGAGCTCTACCCAGGTGTCGTCGCCGAGGCCGGCGCCCCAGGCCCGGCGCAGGGACGCACCGAGCGCGGCGGCGCTCCGGCCGATCCGCGACGGCCCTCGCTCCGCCTCGATGCCGGGCGCACGCTCGTCGCGCTGGTGGCGACGGCCGACCACGACGACCGCTGTGACCACCAGAACGACGGCGATCAGGACGAGGACGAGGGGGATCACATCCATGGGCCCGCCCAACCTACCGTCAGACAGACAGGTCGATTCCGGCCGAAGTCATGTCCTTTCGGACCACCTGAGAGGAGCCACCCGGCTCCATGGTGACCCCGTAGAGGACATCGGCGGCCTCCATGGTCTGCTGCTGATGGGTGACGATCAACAACTGGGCGCGGCGGCGGAACTCGTCGACGATGCGGAGGAAACGACGCAGATTCGAGTCGTCGAGGGCAGCTTCGACCTCGTCGAGCACGTAGAAGGGGCTGGGTCGCGCCTCGAAGATGGAGAAGAGGAAGGCCAGGGCGGCGAGACTGCGTTCACCTCCGGAGAGCAGGGTGAGCTGGCTCACCTTCTTCCCCAGCGGCTGGGCCTCGATCAACAGCCCGGAATGCGGGTCGTCGGGGTCGGTGAGCCGGATCCGCCCCCGGCCCCCAGGGAACAGGATGGCGAAATAGCGCTGGTAGGCCTCGGCGACCTCGGTGAAGGCCTCGTGGAATCGTTGCTCGATCTCGTCCTCCAGCGCCTTGATCACCTTGCGCAGCTCGGCGCGGGAGGACTCGACGTCGGCAAGCTGGTCGGCGAGAAAGGTGTGGCGCTCGTCGAGCTCGGCGAACTCCTCGGAGGCCAATGGGTTGATCGGGCCGAGACGGCGGAGCTGGGCCGCCTTCTCTTCGAGGATGGAGGCCAGATCGGCGTCTTCGGGATACTCGGGACGGGGGGCGCCTCGAGCCATGTCCGGCTCGGCATCGGCGTCTCGTCTGATGCTCTCGATCACATTCTCCCGGAGCAGACGCAGCTCGGTGAGGCGGATCTGGAGCTCGCCGACCGTTTCCCTCGCCGTGGCCAGCGCGGTGCGGTGTCCCTCCAGGTCGGCGCGGGCCGCGGCGAGGTCGGCCAACGTCGCGTCGTTCTCGGCGCGGAGCCCGGCCTGCCGGTCACGGAGAAGGGTCAATCTCGCCCTGAGTATCTCCACGGCCCGTCTCGCAACTCGTTCGACAACTTCCAGGCTCTCCGTTCCCGCCGACTCGGACCCGCCGAGGTCGACCCGGCTCAAGTCGGAGCGGATCCGGTTCGCCCGCTCCTGGAGAAGCCGGCGACGCTCGATGATGGCTCCTCGAGCCGAGGCGGCCTCCTGCCATTCGGAGCGAGCCAGCTCACGGTCGGCCGCGATCTGAACTCGCCGGGCCTCCAGCTCCTCCCACACGCGCTCTCTCTCCGCCTCCTCGCCCTCGAGTGCCTGCAGGCGGCGACCCAGATCGGCGATCTGGCGTTCCCGCTCGGTGGCGCCCTCGTGCAACGATGCCAGCCGCTGGCGCAGCCTTCCCCGCTCGCTGTCGAGGACGTCGACCGACTTCTGGAGACGCCCCATCGCCTCGGCTCGGCCCGCCAGGCCGGCTTCGGCGGACTCCAGCCGTTCCAGGGCCTCTCGCTCGACCTCCCGGCTGTTCTCGAAGTCCCGCTTGGCTGCGTTGTGGAGCGAGCTGGCCCGGGACAGCGAGGTGCGCGCCTGTTCGGCGGCGACCTCGGCCGCTTCCAGCATGGCCGGGCCGGCCCCGTCCGGGTTGGCGATCTGGACTCCGTCGACCGAGATCAGGTCGCCCTCAGGGGTGACCGCGCGCAGCGACGGGTGCCGGGCGATCAGCGCCCATGCGCTCGCCCATCCCTCCACCAGGAGAACATCACCGAGCAGACGGCGGGCCAGATCCCGGTCGGCCCGGGGGCCGAGACGGTCCACCAGGGCAGGCACTCCGGCGCCGGCTGCCGCATCGGAGGCGGATGGCGAAGAGGCGCCCGCCGCGGCTACGAGGTTCACACCACCACCGCCTCCCGCCTTTACCGACTCGACCGCCTCCTTCAACGGCTCGCCGCCCCGGAAAGCGACTGCGTCCACCCATCGGCCCAGTGCCGCATCGACGGCCTTCTCCAGACCGGCCGGGATGTCGAGGAGGGAGACCAGCGTCCCCAAAGCCCCGTCTGAGGATTCGACCATTCTTCGGGCCTGGAGATCGAACCGTCCGGCCAGAGCCGCCTCCACCGCCTCGACCCTGGCCTCGGCTGCCGCGACCTCGAGTCGGGCCGAGGTGAGGCCGGCCTCCGCCGCCGACCAGGTCTTCTGGTCGGCTTCCCGCTGCCGGCTCGACCGCTGATAGGCCGCCTGGAGCCCGGAAAGCTCCTGGTCCATCACCCTGATCTCGTCGTTGATCCTCGAGATCTCTGCCGATTCACCACCGAGTTGGGAGTCGACGACGTCGACCCGATGCTCGATCGCCTCCACCTCTCGTTCGTCACGCCGGGCCGCAGCCTGCAATGCGGAGAGCTCGCCCCGCACCGCAGCCAGCGCACCCTCCGGCGAAAGCGCGTTCTGGGTGGCGATGGTGCGCTCTTCGTCCTCGAGCCGACGGAACCGCGCCTCTCTCCCCTCGGCGGCGGCGGTGGCCTCGGCCTCGGCCTCGGATACCTCCGCCAACTCCCGATCGACCTGGGCCAACTCCGACTCGAGGTCGGCGCGTCGTTCGATGCTCGCCTGCTTTCGCCCGGTGACGGCGCGGCTCCGCTCCTGGGCCACTGCCCCGAGCCGGCGCAGCCGCTCGACTGTCGTCTCCAGCCTGGCCGCCGCCACGGTGTCCCGGTCGAGGTCGGCGCCGACCGACGAGGCGCGCGAAGTCAACTCCGCGACGGTCGCGAGCAATGTCTCGATCGCCCCCTCGCCACTACGGATCTCGGCGGAGAGCCGCTCCATTCGGTCTCCCGCCGCGACCGTCTCCGACTCGTACGCTTCCAGGGCGAGCCCGGCCAGATGGAGCCGCAGGGCGCGCACCTCCGACTTGAGCCCTTCGTATCGCTCGGCCGCCCGGGCCTGACGCCGCAGCGGCCTGAGCTGACGCTCGATCTCGCCGAGCAGGTCCTGGAGACGAAGGACGTCCTCGTCGGTGCGCTCCAACCTTCGTTCCGCCCGCTCCTTGCGTCGGCGGTGCTTGAGGATCCCGGCCGCCTCCTCGATGACGGCGCGGTGCTCCTCGGGCGAGGCGTTGAGCACCCCGTCGACCTGGCCCTGCCCGATGATCACATGCTGGTGCCGCCCCACCCCCGAGTCGCTGAGAAGCTCCTGGACGTCGAGCAGACGGCATCCAACCCCGTTTATCTCGTAGTCGGACGATCCGTCCCGGTACAGCCTCCTGGTCAGCGCCACCTCGTCGAGATCGAGGGGGAGCATTCGCTCGGCGTTGTCGATCACCAGCGTCGCCTCGGCCCGGTTCAGAGAGGGGCGGGTCGCGGTGCCGGCGAAGACCACATCCTCCATCTTCCCGGTCCGCAGTGCCCTGGTCGATTGGGAGCCCATCACCCAGGACAGGGCATCGACCAGGTTGGACTTGCCCGAGCCGTTGGGACCGACGATGACGGTGACTCCGGGCCGGAACTCGAGCCGGGTCCTGTCGGCGAAGGACTTGAACCCGACGAGCTTGAGCGACTTCAGATACACGGTCGGCACCTGTCCGAATTCACAATGGGATCCTGGCGAATGACATGGTTGTGATTACCGGGGAAGGCTAACAGCGGCCCCCCGGTCAGTCGCCCTTCATCGGGTTGGGATGGATGAAGAAGTCGCGCAATGTGTTGTCCGGCGCGACAACATCGGACTGCACCCCGGTCACCGCCGCCATCGCCGGACCACCCCAGAGCCAGGCGACCAGGCGGTCCACCTCCTCTCCCCCACCCTGAGCGAAGACCTCGACCCGGCCATCGGATGTGTTCCGCACCCAACCGACCAGACCGAGGGACCGCGCCGTCTGCCGACAGCTCTGCCGGAAGCCGACCTGCTGCACCCGACCGGTGACGAAGGCATGGACCGCCTTGGAGCTCATCGCCGCGCCGGCTGGCACTTCGGGCAGAAGTGGGTGGAACGGGCCCTGATCACGACCCGCTCGATCGGAGTGGCACAGCCGGCGCAGGGGAGACCATCCCGGCCGTAGACCATGAGTCTCTCCAGATTCTCCCCGGCACGCCCGTCGGGGAGGAGATACGCCAGGTCGTCGAGACTGGTCCCTCCGTTGTCGATCGCGATGGCGAGCACGGTGCGGATGGCGTCGAGGAGCCTCCCCAGCTCCGCCTCGGCGATCTCCCCGCCGGGGCGCATCGGGTGGATGCCGGCGATGTGGAGCGCCTCGTCGGCGTAGATGTTCCCCAAACCGGCGACCACCACCTGGTCGAGGAGAAGAGCCTTGATCGGAGCGGTCCTCCCGGCCAGGCCGGCGGCCAGGTCCTGCACCGTCGGGGCGGCCTCCCATGCGTCGGGGCCGAGTCGGGCGATTCCGGTCTCGGCGATCTCGTCGTCGGTGAACACGGCGACGAACCCGAAGGTCCGAGGGTCGACGAACCGGACCGCGCGCCCGTCGTCGAGCCGGGCCCGGAAGTGGGTGTGGGCAGTCTCCGCTTCGTCGGGGTCCCCGACGGTGAATCTGCCCGACATCCCGAGATGGGCCACGAGGGTCTGGCCGTCGTCGAGGGGTGCGGCCAGGAACTTGCCCTTGCGCCCCACCCCGAGCACCGTCCTGCCCCCGAGACGGGCATCGAGCTCGCCCGGCCCGCCGATGTTGTGCCGTGCGGTGCGGGGATGACTGGTCCGCACTTCGGCCAGGACGCGCCCGGCCAGTGCGTCGTGGAGGTGGCGCCGGGTCGTCTCGACTTCAGGCAGCTCTGGCACAAACGGCTCCGCTTCGAGGGTTGGTTACCGTACCCGGGCCCATGGAGATACTCCCCCGCTCATTCGGCGAGATCCTCGGCGAGGGCATGACCATGATGGCCCGGGTCTGGCGCCGGCTCTTTGCCCCTGCCTTCTGGTCGTTCGTGCTGGTCGGCGCTCTCACCATCGGCATCTTCGCGGTCAGCGACTCCGACGAGTTCCTCGAGCTCATCCTGAGCAACCCCGAGGCACTCGACGAGATGAGCCGGGCCGAATTGCTCGGGCCGACGCTTCGCCTCCTCCAGGCCGCACTGCTCGCAGTCCTGCTGAACCTGCTCGGGACCGGATTCGTCAACCTCACCGCCCATCGCCTCGTCGCCGGGGAGATCAGCGGGAATCCCCCGACCACGGGTGGGGCGGTGGCCAGGGCATTCGCCAGGCTGGTGACGCTGCTCGTCGCCGGTCTGCTCGTCTTCGGCTCCGTGGCGGTGGGGCTGGTCGCCCTGGTCATCCCGGGGCTCTGGCTGGCCGGGTGTTTCACCATGGTCTCCGCCGTGGTCGCCCTCGAGGAGGTCGGGCCCGTCGAAGCGCTGCGACGCAGCTTCATCCTGGTGCAAGGGCGATGGTGGCCGACTGTCGGGTTCCTGATCCTGGTCGGCCTTCTCGGGTCGATCGCCGCCCAACTGGTGCAGATGGTGGCTCTCCCGGTCCTCGGCGCAAGTGGTGTCGAGATCGGGGTCGGGCTCGGCTTCGTGGTCCTGGTGATCGCCCAGGGGATGATCGCGGGTGGGATCGCAGTCATGACCACCCTCTGGTACGTCGATCTCAGGGCGAGGCGCGAGTCCCTGCTCAGCTCGAGCTTGCTCTGAGCGTCTCCAGCGCCTGCTGCGCCGCCGCCTGCTCGGCTTCCTTCTTGGCGCGACCCGAGCCCATCCCGAGCAGTACGCCGTCGACCTCGACCCTGGCCACGAAACTCGGCTCGTGATCCGGGCCCGAGCCTTCGGTCAGGTACTCGGGACGGCGCCCGTCCTTGGCCAGCACCTCCTGGAGGCGGGTCTTGTAGTCCTTGAGCCCGGGACGCTTCGCCCGGTCGTCGATCCGGTCGCCCCAGAGCCGGAGGACGAGCGCGGTTGCCGCCTCCAGCCCGGAGTCGAGGTAGACCGCACCGATCACCGCCTCCAGGGCGTCGGCCATGATCGAGTCCTTGTCACGCCCCCCGGTGCGGTCCTCGGCCGCAGTCAGCTTGATGTGGGCCCCCAGGTCGATGCTCCGGGCGACGTCGGCGAGGGTGGGCCGGCTCACCACCCCCGCCCTCACCTTGGCCAGCTTGCCCTCGGCCAGTCTGGGGAACTGGGCGTAGAGATAGTCGGTGACCGCCAGCTGCAGCACCGCGTCACCGAGGAATTCGAGACGCTCGTTGTCCAGGTTCGAGTTCTCCTCGCTGCTCACCGAACGGTGGGTCAGGGCCAGGGCGAGCAGGTCCGGGTCGTGGAAGCTGTAGCCCAGGCTGCGCTCGAGGGTCATCAGGAGGCGAGTCTGCCCGCGACACGGCCGGGCAGGTCGTGTTTCGCCCCTTCGGCCGCCATGACCAGGGCATTGGCCACCGCCACCCGACTCGAGGTCCCGTGGGCGATGACGACGACTCCCTTGACCCCGAGAAGCTGAGCCCCTCCGTAGGTCTCGTAGTCGAGCCGGCGTCTCACTTCGGCCAGTGCGGGCATCACCGACTCCTGGATCTCTGCACCCAACGTCGAGATCGCCTCCATGGCGTAGCGCACCATCACCTGGGCCGCCCCCTCCATGGTCTTGAGGAAGATGTTCCCGGTGAAGCCGTCGGTGACGATCACATCCGACTTGTCCGCGGCCACGTCCCGGCCCTCGACGTTGCCCACGAATCGGATCGGGGCACGTTCGAGCAGCTCGTATGCGGCGCGCTCGAGGTCCCTTCCCTTCCCCTTCTCCTCCCCGATGGAGAGCAGACCGACCCGGGGGTCTCTGGTCCCGAGCAACACCTCGGAGGCTGCCGACCCCATGAGGGCGAACTGGACCAGCTGTTCCGGCTTCACATCGGGGTTGGCCCCCGAGTCGAGGACGATGGTCGGGCTGCCCGGCGTGGGGAATATCGATGCGATCGAGGGTCGGGTCACGCCTTTGACCCTCCCGATGATGATCGCAGCAGCCGCCATCGCCGCCCCGGTGGACCCGGCCGAGACCATGCCCTCGGCCGCTCCCTCGGCCACCAGCTTGGCCGCGACGCTTATCGATGCGCCGGGCTTCTCGCGCAGCGCCCGCCCCGGGTCGTCTCCCATGGCGATCACCTCCGGCGCATCGACGATGGGAAGCCGGATGTGGTGCTTGGCCAACTCTGCCTCGAGCACGGAGTGATTGCCGACGAGGACCACCTCGACCCCGCGCTCGGCCGCCTCAACCGCTCCGGCGACGGTCTCGGTCGGGGCGTTGTCGCCCCCCATCGCGTCGAGGGCGATCCGGGCCAATGCTCAGCTGGCCTCGATTACCTCGCGGCCGCCGTAGGTGCCGCACTCGCGACAGGCGCGGTGGGGCAGCTTCGGCTTGCCGCACTGCTCGCAAGCGACGGCGCTCGGGCGGGCGACCTTCCACGCAGCCTTGCGTTGTCGGGTCCGCGAGCGCGACATTTTCTTCTTGGGCACCGCCATGGTGCTCTCCTTGGTCAGGAATCGAATAGATCCTTCAGGGCGGCGAAGGGTGAGTCAGGGTCCTCTCCATGGCCGCCACAGGGATCACTATTCAAGTCGGTTCCACACGTTGGGCAAAGTCCCAGGCAGTCCTCCTTGCACAGCGGCACCGGGGGAAGGCCCAGTGCCAACTCGTCCCGGGCCGGCCCCGCCACGTCCACCTCGTTCTTGACGATGGCGTATCCATCCTCGTCGGGGGTGTGGCGAAAGTACTGCTCGGCTCGAACGCTAACCACCGCGTCCCACTCGGTGAGGCACCGGGTGCACACTTGATGTGCGGTCGCCGAGGCGGTGAACTCGGCCTTCACCGCGTCGATCAGGCCCACGACACGGCCGACCACGGTCATCGGGCCGTCGATCGTGGTCTCCCCCAACCTCACACTCACCGATCGGATGCCGGAGAAAGGCCGTTCCTTGCCGGGTGACCCGATCAGGTCGCCAACAGGGACCACGAGCGGTCCGGTCACCGACCCGTGCGTCATCTCAGATCGGGACGTCGGGCGGCTTGGGCCGCGCCTCGTGCAGCTCGTCGCGAGCGTCCTGGATCTGATCCAGCAACTGGTTGAGGATCAACTCCACCCGTTGCAGCTTTCGCTCGATCTCGTCCTCGGTCTCGAGACGCAGCCGCCGGGCTTCGCCTTCGGCCCGTCTCACCAGGATGTTCGCCTCTTCCACCGCCTCGGCCATGACATTCGACTCGGAGACGAGCTCATCTGCCTCCTTGCGGGCCCGGTCGACTATCTCCCGCGCCTTCTCGTTGGTACGGGCGATGAAAGCCTCGCGTTCCCGGACCATCCAACGTGCGGCGCGGAGCTCGTCGGGGAGATCGGCCCGTATCTTCTCCAGGAGGCCGAGGAACTGCTCCCGGTCGACCATTGCGTTGCCGGAGAGCGGGACGTTCTTGGCCTCGTGGAGGTAGACGATGAGATCGTCGACCATGTCCTGGAGGTCGCTCAACTCGGCCCGATGCTCCTGCTCGGCGGGCTCGGTCATCTCCCCGACCTGGGCTTGCTGCTCGTCGGTCATGACAACCGCTCCTGAAGGGCTTTCTCCACGACACTTGGTACCAGACCGTCGATCGAGCCGCCCAGCTTCGCCACCTCTTTCACCAGTGATGAGGAGATGAAGCTCCACTCCGACTTGGTGGGCATGAAGACGGTTTCCATACCGGCCAGGTGCCGGTTCATCTGCGACATCTGCATCTCGTACTCGTAGTCGTCGACGGTGCGGAGCCCTTTGACCACCACATCGGCGCCGACCTCGGCGGCATAGCCCACGAGCAGCCCGGAGAAGGCCGTAACCCGGGCCCTGCCCCCGAACAGGCCCTCGAGGATCGAAACCCGCTCATCGGTGGTGAACAGCGACTCCTTGGACGGGTTGTCCACCACGGCGACGACCACCTCGTCGAAGATCGCGATGGCCCGCTCGATCACGTCGACGTGCCCGTTGGTGGGGGGATCGAAGCTCCCCGGGCACAGTGCGGTGGTCATTTCGCCTCGGCTTCCTTCACGTACCTGAGGATTC
>DASUSU010000256.1:0-5948 GCA_036374915.1 Acidimicrobiia bacterium
CTCGGTGGCGGGGAACGACTTCCCGTTCAGGCTGAGCCCGATGACCCCGGCGTCGTTGAGCACCATGGGGCTCTCCTGGGACACCTCCAGGTCCCCGGGGATCTCGATGCCGGAAATGGTCTGGCCGAGCGGAAGTGGGGCGTCTCCGATCATGAACACGCCGAACAACCCGTTGGGAACCTGCATCTGACCGTGATGGTGGGCGTGATACATCCCGATCGACGCCCTGGTCGCCTCGAACTCGTAGACGAAGGTCTCCCCCGACTCGATCAGGGGCTGGGTCAGAGGCGCCACCCCGTCCATGTCGTTTGGTGTCTGGATGCCGTGCCAGTGCACATCGGTGCCCATCGGGAGCTGGTTGTCGACCACGACCCGCACCCGGTCCCCGACATCGACTCTTATCATCGGCGCCGGCACCATCCCGTTGTAGGTCCAGGCGTCGACGATCTTGCCCGGCTCCACCTCCCACGGTGTGATGGCGGCGGTGAGATGGAACTCCTTGGTGCCGTCGTCGAGGATCGTCGGCTCGAGCTCCTGGTTGCCGAGCCCCTCGGTCTCGGCCGGGAAGGCCAGGATCGACTCGGTCATCATCCGGTCCAGCTCGGCGAAGTCGACCTCGTCGCCGCCGGGCTCTGCCCCTGCGCCCGAGTCTCCCCCGGTTGCCCCATCGACAACGTTCAGGGTGGCCTCCATGCCTGCCTCACGGTGACCTGGGACTGAACAGAAGATGACGTAGGTACCTGGATCGAGCGTGCCCAGATCGAGGGTGGCGGCGTCCCCGGCGTTCAGGTCGGGCGTGGCGGGGCCTCCGTCGAGTGTCAGGTTGTGCGCCACCGATCCCTCGTTGCTGACCTGGAACCGGGTCGGGCCGGCGCCGATCTCGCTGGGGCCGTCGATGGCAAACTCAGAGAGGCTGAAGTCGACCACCTGTGGCTCTCCACTTCCGGCCCCCTCCTCGGCCGAGGAGGCGCCGCCCCTGAATGCGACCACGGCGGCGAGCACGGCGACTGCGGCGCCCATGATCGCCACCACCATGAGGATCCTGTCGAAGGCGCCGGCCGGAGAGAGGTCCTTCGTCTCATCGTGTCTTGGTGTCATGGGGCGCCAGGATAGGAACGGCCGATTTTCCGCGAGTAGGGCATATTGGCCCTATCCGGCCGCGGGCGTGCAAACTGTCCCGACACGTAGGGTCTAACGGCCGTCCCCATGTTCGGTCACAACCGCGAACATTGAAGACAGCGAGCACGGAGGTCACACGATGACTGTTCGAGAGTTGGTCAACGGGAATGTGATCTGGGTCGCCCCGGATGCAACATTGCGGCAAGCGGCGCTCTTGATGATGTCTACCGAGGTCGGGTCGGTTGCGATCGAGGTGGATGGGGCACTGGAGGGGATCCTCACCGAGCGGGACATGCTGCGGGCCGTGGCCGAAGACGCAGACCTCGATCAGGATCGTGTCAGCAGCTGGATGACCGAGTACCCGGACTCGTTCACACCCGACATGAACGTCGAGGAGGCGGCGGAGTGGATGCTCGCCACCGGGTTCCGCCACCTTCCCGTCGTCGACGGGGCCGAGGTCATGGGCGTGATCTCGATCAAGGACGTCCTGTGGGCGATAACGGAGAGCAAGGTGTGAACCATGGAGCCGATCTCCGAGGCTGAGGCTCTCGAATTCCTCGAGCAGGCCATGGTCGCCCACATCGCGGTGATCCATGACGGCGAGCCCTACGTGACGCCGATGTCGTTCGTGGTCGACGGGAGAAGTCTCCTGTTCCGCACCAAACCGGGAAAACGGTTCGAGGCGATCGAATCCCACCCCACCGTGAGCATCGAGGTCTCCCACTTCGACGAGACGAGCGGAGACTGGACCAGCGTCGTGGTGAGAGGCCGGGCTGTGGAACGGACCGACGAGCAGACCACGACCCGGGCCGTCCAGCTGCTCTTGGAGAAGTACTCGGCAGTGCTCGGCTCACCGCTGAGCCATGGTGGGATCCAGCCGCTGGCCACATTCCCACACGTGGTCGAGGTCCCCATCGAGGAGATCAGCGGCATGGCCTCGGGCCGCGGCTTCTCCTATCGGACTCGTCCCGGGCGGCTGTGATGTTCGTCCACTACGACACCGAGGTACCCATCGCCATGGCCGATGTGGAGCATCGGCTCGACCGGCTTCGCTCCGATTTCGAGTCGTGGGCCGATGTCGCCTACCGGGAGGGTGAAGAGCTCCGGGCCCGCGTCGGGCCGAAAGAGGGCGCCGTCGCAAAGGAGGTCCGGCTCGAGATCGGCACCGCCGAGATCCATCGCTCCGGATTGATCTACCCGCTCAAGTGGTCCGCCACCGGGGCGGAGCTCCTCTTTCCACGTCTCAATGCGGAGCTGAGCCTGTCCCACGTCGGCCAGCATCAGACCAAGATCTCTCTCGCCGGCACCTATCAACCGCCACTGGGGCCTCTGGGCAAGGTGGTGGACCGGGTCCTGCTGCGCCGGGTTGCCGAGTCGACGGTGAAGGCTTGGGTGGATCACCTCGCCGAGGCCCTGGTCGCCAATCACAAGATCAGCTGAGCGGCAACCTCACCTCGACGGTGGTTCCCCGGCCTGGCTCGCTGGTGATTTCGGCCACCCCTCCGAGATTGGAGGCCCGAGCGGTGAGGTTGGCCAGACCGAGCCCGGCGTGCGCCAGCGCCGGGTCGAACCCGACGCCGTTGTCGCGTATGACGATCCGAAACCACTCGCCGTCGTCTTCCACCACCACTTCGATCATCGTCGCCTTCGAATGGCGAAGCGCATTGGAGAGGGCCTCGGCCACGAACTTCATCACCTCGTCTTCCACCTGCTCCTCGGGCAAGCCCTCGGAGCCGATCTCCAGGGTGACTGCGGTCGGGTAGGCCGAGCCGAGACGTGAGACCAACTCCTGGAGGCGCTCGTCGAGCTGTCGCCGACCACCGGTGGCCCGCAGCTGGAAGATGTAGGCGCGAAGCGCCTCGACCACTTGGTCGAGGCGGTCCACCGCATCCTCCAGGATCGCTGCCGCGTTGGTGTCGGCGACCAGATCGGCGATTCCCTGCAATCTGAGACCGACCGCAAACAGATCCTGGATCACCGAGTCGTGAAGGTCGCGGGCGATCCTCTCTCGATCCTCGCCGACGGCGATGGAACGGAGTTTCTCCTGGAGCCGGGCGGTGGTGACCGCAGATCCTGCGATTCGACTCAAAGCCTCCACGAACAACACGTCGTCGTCGGTGAATCCCCCCTCCTTGTCGGTGAGGTAGAGATTGCCGAATGCCTTGCCGCCGGCGGCCACGGGGACACCGAGGAAGTTGCCCATGGCGGGATGGTTGGGCGGGAAGCCGTACGAGTCGGGGTGATCCGAGATCGAGTCGAGCCGGATGGTCCGCTTCTCCCGGACCAGGGTGCCCAGGACCCCCTTGCCGGTGGGAAGAGCGCCGATCTGGGCAACCTGCTCCGCGGGGAGCCCCTCGTGGAAGAAATCGGTCAACATGCCGTGCTCTCCGATGATCCCCAGCGCCGCGTACCGGGCCCCGGTGGCCGTTCTCGCCTCTGCCACCAGACGGCGAAGAGTGTGCTCGAGATCGCCCGCTCCGACCACCGCCGCCGCCGCTTCGATCAGCCCGGGCAAACGTTGGACGGCAGTGGGTGCGGCCATGGAGAGACGACGATACCGGCTAGCGTCCTGATCGATGTCAGAGCTCCGAGTCCTGCTGGTCGACGACCACGAGGTGGTGAGAGCAGGGATCAAAGCCCTCCTCGACGCCCAGGACGACATAGTCGTGGTCGGCGAGGCGGGGACGGCCGAGGAGGGAATACGTCGCGTCGGATACGACGAGCCGGACGTGGTCGTCCTCGACGTGCGTCTGCCCGATGCCAGCGGAGTGGAGGCATGCCGGGAGATCCGCTCCCGATTCCCCGAGGTGAAGGTGCTGATGCTGACATCGTTCGCCGACGAGGAGGCTCTGATGTCGGCGATCCTGGCCGGTGCTTCGGGGTACGTGCTGAAACGGGTCAAGATGACCGACCTCGTCGACGACATCCGCAGGGTCGGCGCCGGAGAGTCGTTGCTCGACTCGGACATGACGGAGCGTCTCTTCGAGCGTCTTCGCACCGGTCCCCAGGAAGACCCGGTCCTGTCACGCCTCAGCAAGCAGGAACGGACGATCGTCACCCACATCGCCGACGGCCTCACCAACAAGCAGATCGCCGAGGAGATGTTCCTCGCCGAGAAGACCGTGAAGAACTACGTGTCGAACCTGCTCGCCAAGATGGGGATGAGCCGGCGCAGCGAGGCGGCCGCATACGTCGCCCGGCTCGAAGGGGAGCAGGAGGGGGCAGAGCCGCCTCAAGGCTGGGGGGAGCACTGACCCGGGCGCGAGAAAAGGCCCAAAGACCCCTGCATCGGGGGACCACGGCCCATGTGCCAGGCCGGGCCGCCGGACGATCATGTGGTCATGGACGGACACAGCTACCGGGTCGATGTCGAGGGAGAGAGCCTGAAGACGGGTGTGCTCAGCTCACCTGACTCGCTGCCTTCCCTGCCGGTGGCCTCGCCGCCGCAGTTCGGTGGCCCCTCCGGGATATGGAGCCCCGAGCATCTCTTCGTGGCCGCAGTGGCTTCTTGTCTGATGACCACATTTCGGGCCATCGCCGAGATGTCAGGGTTGGAGGTCCTCGAGTACTCCGACTCCGCGTCGGGACGGCTCGTCCTCGGCGAGGACCACCTCTACTCGATCACCGAGATCACCCTTCGCCCCCGGCTGGTCATCTCCGACCCGAGCCAGGTGGTCCGGGCCGAGCGTCTGATCAACAAGGCCGAGCGGGCTTGTCTCATCAGTCGCTCCATCGCCTCCGAGGTCCACATCGAGCCCGAGGTGGTCGTGGCAGCGGCCGTCTAGGCCCTCCCGTCACCAGCTGGGAACATAAGAGGTCAGAGTCTTCATGTAGTTGGCCCGCTCGAAGGCGGATGGGTCGGGGACCGAGAGTTGACTCAGGCTCCCCCGGGCCTGCGCCGCCGAGTCGTACTCGTTCTGTTCCAACCAGGTCTCGAGCCCGCGTTGCACCTCGGTGAGGCGATGCGGCCCGTGGCGAAGCAGGCCCGAGGCCATCATCACCACGGTCGCCCCGGCGAGCAGCGCCTTGGCCGCGTCCTCGCTGTCGTGCACGCCGGTGCTCGCGGCAAGGTCGGGCCCGATCCGACCATGGAGGATCGCCATCCAGCGCAACACCAGCCTCAGCTCGGCTGACGACGAGAGGGTGAGGTTGGGGACCACGCCAAGCGTCTCCAGGTCGATGTCGGGTTGATAGAAGCGGTTGAACAGGACGAGACCGTCGGCCCCCGCCTCTCCCAGCCGGCGTGCCATCGACGCCATCGCGGTGAAGTAGGGCCCGACCTTCACCGCAAGCGGCACCCCGACCGCGGCGCGCACCGTTTCGACGAGGTGGAGATAGGAGTACTCCACGTCGGCAGAGCTGAGGTCGACATCGGCGGCGATCCGATAGATGTTCAGCTCGATGGCGTCGACACCGTGATCCTCCAGCACCCTGGCGTACAGGGTCCAGCCCCCCGACGAAACCCCGTTGAGACTGGCGATCACGGGCACGCCCGCCTCCGCTCGGGAGCGCCGCATCAGCTCCAGGTAGTCCTCGGGACCGGTGTTGTAGCTGTTCAACCTGGGCAGGTAGCCGCTCGGAGCTTCGCCAAAGCCGTCGGCTCCCAACTCGAGGCCGAAGTGCACCGCCATCGCATCGTGCTCGATCTGCTCCTCGAACAGGCTGGGGAGCACGATCGCGGGCGCGCCCGCCTCGACCAATGCAAGGACGTGGTCGACGCTCCCGGTCAGCGGCGACGCCGAGGGCATCACCGGGGAGGCCAGATCGAGCCCGAGGTACTTGGTGGTCATGTCCACCGTCATTGGTCTTCCTCCGCGTACTCGGCGGTG
>DASUSU010000257.1:0-5129 GCA_036374915.1 Acidimicrobiia bacterium
GGCTGCCTCCTGGGAAGAGCTGGGCAACGAGGACCGCGACGAGATGCTCGACACGATCAACAGCCAGGCCAACCATCTGGGTCACATCGTCAGCGATCTGATCGACGTGGCCCGTGACCGTCTCCAGAACGTGAAGCTCACACGCGGCGACTACAGCGCGGCCGAATTGGTCCGGGATGCTGTCGCTACCACCGATGGGGCGGGAAGGGTGAGGGTGGAGACCGATCCCGAGGCCCGAATCTGGGCCGATCCGGACCGGGTCCGCCAGATCTTGTCCAATCTGATCACCAATGCCATGCGCTATGGCGGGTCCGACATCCTGGTGACAGCCGTGGATCAGGGCAGGATGGTGGCGTTGGCGGTCCATGACAACGGCGAAGGTGTGCCCACCAAGTTCCAGAGCGACATGTGGGGACGTTTCGAGCGAGGTTTGCACCGGGAGGACAGCAGCGTTCCCGGGTCGGGGATCGGTCTGTCGGTGGCGAAGGACCTGGTCACGGCGCACGGGGGAACCATCATCTACCGGACCTCGGAGATCCTGGGCGGGGCATGCTTCGAGTTGACCATCCCGGTGCCGGAGATCGCCCCCACCTTGGTCTCGGTCGGCGCCGAGCGTTCCGCCTGAACGGGTCTCACCCGAGAAACTCCCTCACCCAATCGTCTGCCGGGTCGGCCAGGATCTGATCCAGGGTCCCCGACTGAACGATTGCCCCGTCCCTCATCAGGGCAAGCCGGTGGGAGAGGGCAGCCGCCTCCTCGCGGTCGTGGGTCACGACCAGGGCGGTCACCCCACGCTCCCTGAGTATCGATCGAGTCTCGACGAGGAGACGCTCCCGCAACGATCGGTCGAGCGCGCCGAGCGGCTCGTCGAGCATGACCAGGGCCGGCTCGGGGGCAAGTGTCCGGGCCAGAGCCACCCGCTGTTTCTCGCCTCCGGAGAGATCGGCGATCGACCGGTCCCCGAACCCGGCCAGCCCGACCCAGTCGAGGGCGGACCCGACCACGGTGGCCACCTCCGATGACGAGACGCCTGCCATTCGAAGCCCGAAACCGACGTTCCCCGCAACGTCCATGTGCGGGAACAAGGCATAGCCCTGGAACATGAGCCCGAACCCGCGGAGATGGGTGGGCACCGCGGTGACATCCCGCCCGTCCCATCTGATCGACCCCGACTCGATCGGGACGAGACCGGCGATGGCACGAAGCAGGGTGGACTTGCCCGACCCCGACGGGCCGAGGACGGCGACCGTGTCCCCGTCGCCGACGGTGAGACTCACCTCCCTCAGTATGTGCTTGCCGCCGAGACGGACATCGAGGCCCTCCACGCTCAGCATCAGAAGGCGCCGATCTCCCCGAACTGGGCGCGGTCGATCCAGAGGACGATGGCGGCGGTCATCGCGGCCAGGATCACGGCCAGGGCCATTGCCATGGCGAAGGACCCGGCACCGGGTCGGGAGAGGAGACGGAAGATCATCACCGGGAGGGTCGCCGTGTTGGGCCGGGCCACGAAGGAAGTGGCCCCGAACTCGCCCAACGAGACGACGAAGGCGAACCCCGATCCGACCAGTGCGGCTCTGCTCATGATGGGGAGGTCGATCTCCCGCCACACCCTGAGCGGGGAGGCGCCGAGCACCCGGGCCGCTTCCCTGATCTCGGCCGGGATGGAGCGGAGCGTCGGGACCGTGGTCCGCACCACGAAGGGGACGGCGACCAGGGCGTGGGCGATCGGCACCAGCCAGAACGATGCCCTGAGATCGACCGGCCGGTCGAGGGCGACGATGAAACCGAACCCGATGGTCACGGCCGAGGTGCCCAGGGGAAGCATCAGCGTGAGGTCGAACCAGTTGGAGAGCCGACCTCTGCCCCCTGTGATCACCGCCGCCGCCAGGACCCCGATCGTCACCGCGATCAACGAGGCGAGGACGGCGTAGAGCAGGCTGTTGCCGGCCGAGGCCAAGGGAATCCCGACCACCGGATCGTCCCGGACCAGGGCGCGGTAGGAGCCCGGTTGCAGCGAGCGTGCCACCAGGACGGCGACCGGTATGGCGAGGGCGGTCAGTGTCCCCACCACACTCGCCCCCACCAGCACCCGGGCCCTGCCCGTGGGACGGGGACGGTCCTCCTCGGAGCGGAGGGCCCAGGTGGCAGTGTGCCGCTCCTGGTATCGGGAGTAGGCGTAGAGCGCACCGGTGACCCCGACCAGTTGCACCACGGCCAGGGCCGCGGCGAGGGGGAGGTCGAACAGTGTCACCGCCTGGCGATAGATCTCGACCTCGAGGGTGGCATAGCGGAACCCACCCAGGATCAGGACCACGCCGAACGAAGTGAAGGTGAAGAGAAAGACGATGGCGCCGGCGGCTGCGATCGCCGGCCGGAGCAGGGGCAGTGTGACGGCCCGGAACACCTTCCACTCGCTCGCTCCGAGGACCCGGCCCGCATCGTGCAGGGTGGGGTCGAGACGTGACCACAACGCGCCCACGGTGCGAACCACGACGGCGACGTTGAAGAAGACGTGGGCGGCGAGTATCGCCCCGACCGAGTCGCGCCAGCCCAGGGCGACGAAGGCGGAACCCACCACCACCGTGGGCAACACGAACGGAACCGTCACCAGCGCCGTTGCCAGTCGTCTTCCCCGGAAGTCGTACTGGGCCACGGCCCAGGTCATGGGGGCGGCAACGAGCAGGGTGAGAACCGTGGACAGGACCGCCTGCCACATCGTGAACCAGCCGATCTGGAAGAGGCGGGCCTGAACTCCGTCCGAGCCGACACCCAGTTCCGACAGGCCGAGAACGAGGATTCGGGCGACCGGATAGAGGAAGAAGTAGCCGATGAAGAGCGCAGGGACGGCGGCGACCATGAGCCGTCCCCAGCGGATCGTCTTCATCACCCTTCCATGATCGCAACCCACTCGTCGATCCACGCGTCACGCTTCTCGGCGATGGTCTCCGGAGCGAAGCGGGTCGGCTCAGCGGGGATGATCGTGTTCTCCTCGAAGACGTCGGGAAGCTCGGCATCACGATTGGCCGGAAACACGAACCAGGTGAGCGGGATCGTCTCCTGGAACCCGACCGAGAGCATGAAATCGATCAGGTCCCCGGCGGATTCGGGATAGTCGGTGCCGGCGAGGATCCCGGCATACTCCACCTGGCGGTAACAGCCGGCCTCGATGACTCCGGTGGGTGCCTCCTCGATCGGCTCGGAGGCGAACACGACCTCGGCGGGAGGAGAGGAGGCGTAGGAGACCACGATCGGGCTGGGCCCTCCATATCGGGTGAAATCGCCGTAGTAGGCGGTGTCCCAGTTCGACACCACGTTGACCCCGCCCAGCCGCAGGTCTCCCCAGTACTGCTGCCACCCGTCCTCGCCGAATCGCTCGATGGTTGCGAACAGGAAGGCAAGACCCGGGGACGACGTGGCCGGATGCTCGACCGTGAGCAGGGCGGCGTAAGCGGGGTCACGGAACTGGTCGAGGTCGTCGGGAACCTCGACCTTGTTCTCCTCGAACCACGCCTTGTCGTAGTTGAGGCAGACATCGCCGAAGTCGATCGGCGTCACCAGACGGGTCTCGGGCCTGAGGCCAGGGACGACATCGTCGAGCAGCTCGCTCCGATGCTCGACGAATATGTCCTCGTCGAGGGCCCGTGACAGGAAGGTGTCGTCTACGCCGAACATGACATCGGCCAGCGGGTTCCCCGCCGACAGGGCAGCCTGGTTGACCATCGAACCGGCGTCGCCGGCGGCGATCATCTCGATCTCGATCCCGGTGTCCTCGGTGAAGGCGGCGAAGGTCTCCTCGTTGACCGATCCGGCAAACGAGTCATGGGCGATCAAGCGCAGGCTCTCGGGTCGCTCCGCCTCCCCCTGGTCACAGGCGCCGGCGATCATCACGAGCACGATCGCAGTCAGGGTCTTTCGCATTCTCATCAACTCCTCGGTTCTCCGGGAGCGATGAGGCGGGTCCCTACGCCGGCATTACCCGGGTCAGGTTCATCGGTCGGGGTCTGCACAGACCCCCTCTCAGCCCGGTCCCACCGAGCTCCCGTTCTGGGTCACACGTTATACGTGGCGAGTGCCTGTCGTGGAACAGGTGGCCCGGGAGCCCCGTCCTCACGAGGGAGGGGCGAACACCAGGACGGTGTTGTGGCCGCCGAAGCCGAACGAGTTGGTTATGGCGGGGGCGGGATCCCAGTCTCTCGGCTCGCGCACGATGTCGGTCAGGGGGATCTCTGGGTCCTGGTTGGCGAGACCGATGTTGGGAGGCAGCTCTCCACGGCGCATCGCCTCGACGACCACCGCCGCCTCGATCGAGCCCGATGCGCCGAGGGCGTGCCCGGTGGTGCCCTTGATCGACGAAACCGCAGGCTGAACCTCGAAGAGACGATCGATGACCCCGCCTTCGGTGCGATCGTTGAGATCGGTCCCGGTCCCGTGCGCGTTCACATAACCAACCATCTCGGGGCCGATTTCGGCGTCTTCCAGCGCCAGGCGTATCGCCCTGGCCGCCCCCTCGCCGGTCGGGTGCGGGGCGGTGATGTGATGCGCGTCGCCGGTGGACGCTCCGCCGATGAGCTCGGCGAGGATGGGAGCCTTCCGCGCCCGGGCGGAATCTTCGGACTCCAGGATCAGGATCCCGGCCCCTTCGCCCATGACGAAACCGTCGCGGTCGATGTCGAACGGGCGGGCCAAGCCGGTCGGGGAGAGGGCACGCGCCGCCTTGAACCCCTCGTGTGCGGAGCGGCGGGCAGCGGCCTCGGTGCCGCCCACCACCGCGGCATCGGCATACCCCCACTGGATCTGGCGCAGACCGTCGAGGATGGCCTGGGACCCGGCGGCGCAGGCGACGGCCGGTGTGGACACCTGTCCCCCGAATCCGTACTTGATCGATATCCCGGCCGCCGCTGCGTTGGCCATCATCATCGGGACCAGGAACGGCGACGCACGCGGATCTTCACCATCGGAGACGTGAACCAGCTCCTCGAGCGACTCGAGGCCTCCGATCCCGGTCGCCACCGAAACCATGACCCGGTTCGGGTCGACCTCGAGCCGTCCCGAGTGCTCCAGAGCCTCGTGGGCGGCGACCAGTGCGAACTGGGTGAACCGGTCGAGTCGACGATGCTCGCGTTTGGGGA
>DASUSU010000258.1:0-2112 GCA_036374915.1 Acidimicrobiia bacterium
CCACTCCCGCACCACATCATGGAGCTCCGGTCGGTCCCAAAGAGGATGCCCCTCGTCATCGGGAGTCGCCAGGACTGAATCGTGATCGCTCATCGCGTCGGGATACTCGGCCTCCTTGACGAGGGCGTGAGCAACGTCGACCCGAAAGCCGGCGGCACCGAGGTCGAGCCAGAACCGGATGATGTCGATGAACTCCCCGCGAACCTCTGGGTTCTCCCAGTTGAGGTCGGGCTGAGACGGGTCGAACATGTGGAGGTACCACTCGCCATCGGGGACACGGCTCCACGCCGACCCACCAAAGACGCTTCGCCAGTTGTTGGGAGGCAGTTGCCCGTGCTCACCCCGGCCAGGCAGAAAGTGGTAGCGGGCCCGCTCAGGACTCCCCTTTCCCGACGCCAGGGCGGCTTTGAACCAGGCGTGCTCATTCGATGTGTGGTTGGGCACGAGGTCTACCAAGACCTTCAGGTCGTGCTCGGCTGCCTCTGCGAACAACAGCTTCGCTTGGTCGAGATCTCCGAACGCCGGGTTGATGCGGCGATAGTCCGCAACGTCATAGCCGCCATCCCGCATCGGAGACACATACCAAGGATTGAGCCAGATTCCGTCGACACCGAGCGATGCCAGATAAGGGAGACGATCGATGATTCCGTCGATGTCGCCGGTCCCGTCGCCGTTCCCATCCGCGAATGAACGGACATATATCTGATAGATGACGGCTTGCCGCCACCAGGGGGACCTCCGAGTCACGGCGGGAGGGTAAGACAACTTGCCGGCAGGCGCCAGATGAGCCGTTCAGTCCCCAGGGCCTTCGATGTCCCAGGTGACGGTCTCCGGATCGGCGATCTCGATGCCCTTGAAGACAGGCGCCCGCAGATGGTGGTCGTGGGTCCACTCCTTGTACTCGACCTTGACGACGATTCCGGGCTCGACCCACCGGGGCGGTCCTCCTGGAACGACGACATCGTTGACGAACGGGCTCGTCGGACGTCCCAATTGGGACAGTGCATCGTTGAAGGCATCGAGTGAGCTGTCGGTGAAGCCCGACCCGACCGCTCCGATCCAGCGGAGCCCGGCAGACTCGTAGAGACCGACCAGGATGGACCCGAATGTGTACGCTCTGCCCCCCTCTCCCGGCAGATAGCCGCCGACCACCGCCCGCAAGGTGTGACGGACCGAGATCTTCAGCCAGTCCTCCGACCGTCTGCCGGGGCGGTACGGCGAGCCGAGCCGCTTGGCCACCACCCCCTCCAAGCCTTGGTCCGTGACCGCCGCGTACAGGCTCCGGCCCGCCTCGGGGGTGGGCTCGGGAACGATGATCGGGCTTTCCAGCCCGAGACGCTCCAGCAGCCCTCGGCGCTCCTCGTAGGGTCGATCGGTGACGTCGGCTCCGTGGAACAGCACGTCGAAGACGACGAGATTCACCCCGACCCGGGCGCCGGTGCCGGACCCGCCAAACCCGGTCCGCCGCTGCAGTAGCGAGAAGGAGGGCCGGCCCGCCTCGTCGAAAGCCACGATCTCGGCGTCCACCACCACTCCATCGGGGATCTCGAGAACCCCAACCTCGGGGAACGGGCCCAGCAGGTCGAGACCTCGTCGGGAACGGGCCTTCACCTTGCCACCTTCCGACCCGACGATGGCCCGATAGCCATCCCATTTGACCTCGAACCACCAACCCGGATCGTCGAAAGGCCGATCCCGCCGCACGGCGAGCATCGGCTCGTAGTCAGGTAGTCGCATCACGAACCCGGGGTTGCTCAGGCCGCATTTGACCCAAATCCGCTCATGTTCGCCAGGATCCCGAGGCTGGTGTCGGAAGATGAGCGGGTTTGAGCCGGATATGGCCCTAGGAACCCCGGGTTCGCGAATGGGACGGGCGGGGCCCTCACTCCGACTGGAGCTCTTCTCGCACCAGCTTGTTGACCAGGCCGCCGTCGAGGTCTTTGCCGTGGCTCTTCATGAGATGTCCGGTGACCATCCCGGCAGCCTTCTCGGCACCGGCGACACCGAGCTCGGCAATGGTCTCCATGACCAGAGCTCGCGTCTCCTCCTCCCCCAGCTTCTGAGGGAGCCACCTGGATAGGTACTCGACCTCGAAGGCGAGCTTTTCCGCCA
>DASUSU010000259.1:0-8673 GCA_036374915.1 Acidimicrobiia bacterium
AAGGAGAAGCCGAGCAGGCTTCCCGATTCGTCGATCACCGGGTCCACCACCTTGTCCACGCCCGGGATCGCCTCCCAGGTGGTGGGCATCTCCAGCGCCTGCCACACCTCGTCGATGGGGGCAGGGGTGGTCGCGCTGTGCTGGTATCTCTGGTCGGGCACGGCGGCAAGTTACCGGCTCGCCAGGCATGTCGTTGCGCATCGCCAAGGCGGTAGGGTGCCGTCGTTGTCCACATGGCGTTACCGGGAGTGACAGATGGCGGAGATTGCTTCGCTCGGTGACGCCATTGGCGACCTCGTTCCCGACGGCGCCACGGTGGCCATGGAGGGATTCACCCATCTGATCCCGTTCGCTGCCGGCCACGAGATGATCCGGCAGGGCAAGAAGGACCTGACCCTGGCCCGGATGACCCCCGACGTCATCTACGACCAGATGATCGGGATGGGCTGTGCCCGCAAACTCGTCTTCTCATGGGGCGGGAACCCGGGGGTCGGGTCGCTGCACAGGTTTCGGGACGCCGTCGAGAACGGGTACCCGCACCCGCTCGAGATCGAGGAGCACAGCCACGCCGGCATGGCGAGCCGCTACGCCGCAGGCGCCTCGGGGCTTCCCTTCGGGGTGCTCCGGGGCTACGCCGGGACCGATCTGGTCGAGCACACAAGGGTGGCGGCGATCAGCTGCCCCTTCACCGGAGAGGACCTGGTCGCCGTCCCATCTCTCAACCCCGACGTGACCGTCATCCATGCCCAGCAGGCCGATCGTCGCGGCAACGTGGGGATGTGGGGGATCACCGGTGTCCAGCGGGAGGCGGTCCTCGCTGCGACCACCTCGATCGTGACCGTGGAGGAGGTGGTCGACGAGCTCTCCGCCAATGGTCCCAACCATGTCGTCCTGCCCTCGTGGACCGTGACCGCGGTGGCGCCGGTGCCCGGCGGCTCGCATCCCTCCTACTCGATGGGGTTCTCCACCCGGGACAATGCCTTCTACACGAGATGGGACGGGATCTCGCGGGACCGTGAGTCCTTCGCCAGGTGGATGACCGAGTTCGTCATGGGGACCCCGGACCATGCCTCCTACCTCGCCCGGATCGCCGAAGAACATGACTGACGCCGCGACCAGCGTCGGCGAGTACACGTCCGACGAGATGATGACCGTCACCGCCGCCAGGTGTCTCCGGGACGGCCAGGTTTGCTTCGTCGGGATCGGGTTGCCCTCGGAGGCGGCAAACCTGGCGCGGCTCTCCCACGCTCCCAACGTGGTGCTGGTCTACGAGTCGGGGACGATCGGCACCCGCCCCGACGTGCTCCCGTTGTCGATAGGGGACGGCGAGCTGGCGGAGACCGCCGACCTCGTGGTCGGTGTCCCCGAGATCTTCGCCTACTGGCTGCAGGCAGGGCGGATCGACGTCGGGTTCCTCTCCGCAGCCCAGATCGACCGGTACGGCAATCTGAACAGCACGGTGATCGGGCCCTACGAGCAGCCCGATGTCCGTCTACCCGGCGCCGGGGGGGCACCCGAGATCGCGGCGAATGCGGGCCAGGTGATCGTGATGCTGCGCCAGACCCCCCGATCCTTCGTCGCGGAGATCGACTTCATCACCTCGCTCGGCTTTGGCCGTGACGGACGAGGGCGGATCGGAGCACGCGGGGCCGGGCCCACGTTGGTCATCACCGATATGGGAGTGCTCAAACCCGATCCGGTCAGCCACGAACTGACCCTGGTCGCAGTCCACCCCGGGGTCGAGGTCGAGGCGGTGCGCCGGGCCACCGGTTGGGAGCTGCTCGTCGCCGACGTCATCGAGGTCGGCGAGGCCCCCACCCCTGACGAGTTGGCCGTGCTCCGCGACCTGGTGGAGCGGACCCGGCAGGCCCACTCCGGATAGCCGGCTCAGACGGCTACCTCCCGCAGGAAAACGCCCACCGCCGAGTTCCACGTCTCGGGCTGCTCAAGATTGGAGAAGTGGGCGGCCCCGGCCAGGATGCGCAGTCTGCTCCCTGGGATGTGCTCATGGAGCCAGACCGCGTCTCCTGGAGGCGTCGATATGTCCTCGTCTCCCCCGATCACGAGGGTCGGGCAGCTGATGGCTCCAACCGACTGACGCAGGTCGGCATCGCGAAGGGCGGCACAACAGGCGATGTATCCGGCCGGGTCGGTGGCGAGGAGGGTGGCGCCGGCCCGCTCCACCGTCTCCGGGCTCGTCGCCGCGAACGCCGGGGTGAAGAACCTGGCGATCGCCATCTCCCGGATGCTCTCCAAGCCACCGGTCTCCACCGCTTCGATCCTCGCCGCCCACAGCTCCTCGCTCCCGATCCGGGCCGCGCTGTTGGACACGACCAGGCTGTGCACCCGCTCCGGGAAGTTGGCCGCAATCCACAGCGCAGTCAGGCCACCGAGCGACAGACCGCACAGGGCGATCTCCTCCGCCCCCGCCGCGGTCGCCACGTCGAGCAGGTCGAGACCGAGATCGGCGAGCTCATAGGGGCCCGGTCCCGCCGCGGACTTCCCGTGACCGGGGAGGTCGACCAGGATCACCGGTCGCTCCGATGAGAGGTCGCCCACCTGCGGCGCCCAGATCCCCCGATCTGCCCCCAGGGCGTGGACCATGAGCAGTGGCCGGCCCGGGCCCTCACCGTGCTCCGACCAGTCCAGGTTCCCGGTCCTGCACTCCAAGACGGTCATTGCGGCCCGACCATCTCCTCGAAGTCGGCGACGACCCGGTCGATCAGCCTCGGGTCGAGGGCGGGGGCCGCCCCGGCCGTTGAGGCCATCTGCCCCGAGTCGATCTGAACAGACCGGAGACAGGCGGTCATCGCCTCGACCGAGGCGGCCGTCGTCTCGAACACCAGGGGGAGGGCCAGCCACTCGACATGCCAGCCGCCGACTCCCCGATCGAGCTCGTTGTTTCGGGAGCCGACGATCATGCTCGCCGCCCCGTTGCAGGCCTCGGCTGCGGCCACGGCGCGCACGGCGTCGATCGGATTGCGCTTCCCAGCCATGCTCGACGAGCCTCCGGGCCGGACCCGGAGCTCGGCGATGTCGCTGGATGCGAGCAGGGCGACATCGGCGCCGATCCTGCCCATGGTGGTGGCGCACCGCTGCAGACAGGCCACCAGGGCGGCGACCCGTGACCGGTCGCTGTGCCAGGCGATCCCGGGCGAGCCGAGGCCGAGATGCGAAGCCAGGGCATCCATGACCTCGACACCGTGCTCGCCGTAGGGGGCGAGGTCGCCCACGGGCCCACCGAGCTGGACGACCAACCCGGACCGCGCCTCTCTCAGCTCGGCGATGTGTCGCAGCGTCGCGTCGAGCCAGGTCGCAGCCCTGAAGCCGAACGTGGAAGCCCGTGCATGCTGGAGGAAGGTCCGACCCATCTGGGGCTGGTCCCGATGGTCGATGGTGAGTCGGGCGAGGAGGCGGGCCAGGTCGCCGAGGGCGGAGTCCAAGATGGCCAGCGCCCGGTCGGCCTGGATCATGGCCGCGGTGTCGACGACATCCTGGGTGGTCGCACCGTGGTGGAGCCAACGGGCGTCGTCTTCGGGGACCCGGGCCCGGATCTCTGCGAGGAGAGGGATGAGCGGTGTCCCTTCGCTCCATGCTCCCGCCAGGACCGCTTCGGGGTCGGCGACCGGAGCCGAGCAGGCATCGGCCACCTTCTGCGCCGATCCTGCCGGGGCGATGCCGGAGTCGGCGAGGGCGAGGGCCAGGGCCGCCTCGAAGCGAAGCATCGCCTCGACCCGGCTCGAGGCGGCGAACACCTCGCTCATCTCATCAGTGGTGAATCCGGGGTCTGCCATGTCAGAAGTCGAAGAACACCGTCTCGTCGTCCCCCTGGAACCGCACGTCGAACCGGTACACCTTCGGGGGCCCCTGGTCGGACAGCTCGGCGATCAACGTGCGCCTCCGCTCGGCGGGCACCGCTCGCAGGATGAGGTCGTCCCGGTTCGCCTCCTCCTCGTCGGAGAAGTAGATCCGGGTGAACACCGGGTTGAGCATCCCCCGGCCCTGGACGATCAGCGAGACGTGCGGCGCCTGGAATGCGCCCTCGACGTCGGGCACCAGGCCCGGTTTCACCGTCTCGAACCTGTACTCGCCGGTGGAGAAGTCGGAGATGGCCCGGCCGAAACCGGTGAAGCCCTCGTCCAGCGGGAGGTCGCGGCTGTCGTCGGCGTGGCGGTATCTCCCCGACGAGTTCGCCTGCCAGACCTCGAGGAGGGCGTCCTCGATGATGTTGCGGTCGCCGTCGAGCACCCTCCCCTCGATCACGATGTGCTCGCCGTCGGCACCGGTGCCGACCAGGACGTTCTCCCCCTCCCGGTACAGCCTCAGGGTGAAGTAGGGCCCGACGGTCTGCGACGGGGTCTGCCCGAGCCGCGCGCTCAAGTGTCGCCCTCGTCGAGCGGAGTGGCCAACTCCCCGCGGAGGACGATGTCCCAGCGATAGCCCAGCGCCCAGTTGGCCTCGGTCACCTCGTGGTCGTAGGTGGCGATCAGCCGGTCCCTGGCGTGAGGCGGGGCCGAGTTGAAGATGGGGTCGAGCGGTATCAATGGGTCACCGGGGAAGTACATCTGGGTGACCAGGCGCATGCCGAGCGCGGGGCCGAGGATGGAGAAGTGGATGTGGGAGGGTCGCCACGCGTTGGGATGGTTCCCCCACGGATAAGGGCCGGGCTTGATCGTGGTGAACCGGTAGCCGCCGTCGGAGTCGGTGAGACACTGCCCCACCCCGACGAAGTTCGGGTCGAGAGGGGCGGGGAACTCGGTCTCACGCCAGTGCGAGTAGCGCCCCGCCGCGTTGGGCTGCCAGATCTCGATCACGGTGGCCGGGACTCCCCGCCCCAGTTCGTCGAGGACCCGGCCGGTGACGATGATCCGCTCCCCGATCGCCGGGCTCCCGGTGCCGGTGTTGGTGGTCAGGTCGCTGTCCTCTTCGGAGATCTCGGCCCAGGCCGGTCCCGGCCCGGTTGTCTCGGTCAGGGTCTGCACGATCCGGATCAGGTCGTGGGTCGGGCTCCGTTTCACCGTGGATCGGTAGTCGGGATACGAGAAGGGAGGATGGTCGGCGTAGGCCTTGGGCCCGTAGTGGCGAATCACCGGCTCGCTCATTGGGACTCCTCCTCGTCCTCGTAGATCGCCTTGGCCACCTTGAAAGCCCGGTTGGCGGCGGGGACCCCGGCATACACCGCAACGTGAAGAAGCGCCTCCCCGATCTCGGCGGGGGTGACCCCGGTGTTGCGCGCCGCCCGGAGATGAAGCTCGAGCTCTTCGTGGTTCAAGCCGGCCAGTATCGCGATCGTCACCAGGCTCCGTGTTCTCAAGTCGAGGCCGGGTCGAGCCCACACCCCTCCCCATGCCGTCTCGGTGATCCACCGCTGGAAGTCGGCATCGAGCTCCGTGCCGGCCGCGGTGGCCCGGTCGACGTGCTCGTCACCCAGGACCGCCCGCCGGATCTTCATCCCGTCCTCGTATCGGCTCATCTGCCCCTCTCGCTCAGCGCCCGCCCTCAGAGGGGCAGGCCGACGTAGTTCTCCGCCATGACCCGGCGCGCGCTCTCCGATTCGAACAGATACTCCAGCTCCGCTACCTGGAGTCGTCGTTCGAAGTCGTCGCCTGAACCGGGAAAGGTATGCAGCATGGTGGTCATCCACCAGGAGAATCGCACCGCCTTCCACACCCTGGCCAACGCCGTGCCCGAATACGCGTCGAGCCCGCTGCTCGATCCCGTCGAGTAGAAGTCGGCGAGCGCCTCGCTCAGGTACACGACGTCGGAGATGGCGAGGTTGAGCCCTTTGGCCCCGGTCGGGGGGACGACGTGGGCGGCATCGCCGGCGAGGAACAGCCTGCCGTGTCGCATCGGCTCCCCGACCCAGCTGCGCACAGGGGTGACGATCTTCTCGATGGAGGGCCCGGTGACCAGGCTGCCGGCCGGGCCGGCAGGGAGACGGGCGGTCAGCTCGGACCAGAACCGCTCGTCGGGCCATTCGTCGACGGTGGTGTCGGCCGGGCCCTGGACGTAGTAGCGGCTGCGGTGCTCGTTGCGCATCGAGCACAGGGCGAAGCCACGGTGGTGGCTGGCATAGATCAACTCGTCGCTGACCGGAGGGGTCTCGGAGAGCAGCCCGACCCAGCAGAAGGGGTAGGTGCGCTCGTAGCTGCGTCTCATCCCGGCGGGTATGAGATCACGGCTGACTCCGTGCACCCCGTCGCAGCCGGCGACGAAGTCGCACTCGATGGAGTGCGTCTCTCCATGGCGGGTGAAGCTCACCGACGGGCTGGCCGACTCGACACCGTCGACCCGGATGCCCTCGATTTCGTCGGCGAGCGGGATCCCGGCCGCATCGATCCCGTCGTAGAGGTCCTTTTGCAGCTCGGTCTGCCCGTAGACGACCACATGCCGCCCGGTCAGCCCCTTGAAGTCGACCCGGAGCATCTCGCCGGCGAAGGTGATCTGCACCCCGTCGTGGACGAAGCCCTCCGCCTCCATCCGATGCCCCAGCCCGGCCTGCTTCAGGATCTCGGCGCTGCCGTGCTCGATCACCCCGGCACGGACCCGCCCCAGGACGTGCGCCCGGCTCCGCAACTCGAGGATCACGCTGTCGATGCCCTCCAGATGGAGCAGGTGGGCCAGGAGTGAACCGGCCGGCCCGCCCCCGATGATTGCGACTCGGCTGCGTTTCGGGATGGTGGTCATGTCGTCGAGTCGCAGAGACTACGACATGTGGGCCAGCCGGTCCTCTCTCCCCGAAACGGGCTCGGGGCGACCAGGCGGCCGCCCCGATGATCCTGGGAGGAGGGATCGGTTGTCGCCGGCGATCCTTGGCGAGCACCGGCAAACCGAGTTGTACCCGACCCGGGTGACCGAGAGGTGAACGCCGGCTTTCCCGCAGCCGAATGTTGGGCTTGCCTCTCAGGCCAGCGCCGACGACTCGCGCAGTGGTTGCAGCGCGCCGAGCGACTCCGCCACCACCAGGTCGTCCCCGGATTGGAGCCGGAAGTCCTGTGCCGGGTTGGTATGGGTCGTGCCGTCGCGGGAAACCGCGAGCAGGGTGGCCTGGTGTTCCCGGCGAAGCTTGGCGGAGAGCTCGTCGATCGACATGCCGACGCAGTCATCCGGGAGGGTCACCCGATACAACTCGGAGCCTTCGCCCCCGGAGACGATGTCTACGACGAGCTGGGACAACCCCGGGTACATCGCAGTCCGGGCGAGCAGATGCGAGGCCAGCTTCGAGGTCACCATCACCTCGTCCACCTCGGCGCGTTTGAAGTGGGGGACGTGATCGGGGTTGTTCACCTCGACCACCGTTCGCACCTCCGGCGCCAGGGACTCGATGGCGAGGACGGTCAGGATCGATGACATGTCGGCTTCGTTGGAGCCGTCGGCGGGGCAGATGATGGCCGACACCGCGGTCTCGATCCCGGCACGTCTCAGGTCGCCCTCGTTGGTGGTGTCGCCCCGCACGAAATAGACCGAATCGTCGGCCGGGTTCCGCTCGCTGTTGTGGAGCAGGACGATCTTGGTTCCGTACTCGTCCCGGGCCAGCTCCCCGATCAGATCCCGGGCGGTCGCATTCCATCCGCAGACCACGATGTGATCGCGAAATCCCGCAGCTCCCATCCCCTGTCCCTCCTTCAATAGGAAATCGATGACGAAGCCCACCAGCGCCCCGGTGATGGTGGCGACGATGGCCACCCCGAACAAACCCAACAGCCAGCCCACGGCCCAACCGACCGGCCCGGAGACGAAGCCGCCTTCGCCCAGGCCGAGCACGGTCGCCCCCGCCCAGTAGAAGGACCGGCCCAACTGCTCGATCGTGCCGTCTGTCTCCGCCAGCCAGATGGAGACCGCCGCCACCGAGAGGAAGAGGGCGAGACCGAGCAGCAGCGAGCTGAAGAATCGTCTGTCGATCTTCTCTCCCACCCGTTTCACATGCCAGCTCACCCGGCGCAGGAAGGGTGAGTCGAACAGCGCCTTGAACCGCCCGAACATCGGTCGAGAAGGTAGTCGGGTGGGGCGGCCCCCGGTCGCCCAGAGCGAGAAATCGAACCGGGTAACCCCGCGCCTCCTCCTAACGTCACCGACGCATCGGTCCATCTCATGTTGATCGCCCGCGACCTCCGTATCGACGTCGGCCCTCGCACTCTGCTCGAGGGGGCCTCGTTCAGCGTGCAGTCCGGTGACCGGATCGGCCTGGTCGGGCGGAACGGCGCGGGCAAGACCACCCTGATGAGGACATTGACAGGTGCCCAGGCACCGGTGGAAGGCACCATTCTCAGGTCGGGCCGGATCGGCTACTTCTCCCAGGAGGCGGCTCTACCCGAGTTGGAGCACCCCGACGCCACCGCCCTGGAGCGGATCCTGATGGCGCGCGAGATCGGCGCCCTGCAGCGTCGCATCGAGGAAGCCCGCCGTCGCCTCCACGACCTGAGCGGGGAGGATCGGGACCGGGGCATCGCCCGCTTCACCAAGCTCCACGAAGAGTTCGAGGCCAAGGGCGGCTTCGTGGCCGAGGCGGCGGCGAAGCGAATGGCGGCTGCCCTCGGCATCGGCAACGACGAGTTGGGCCAGTCGGTGGTGACCATGTCCGGTGGGCAGAGACGCCGGGTCGAGCTGGCCCGGATCCTGTTCGCCGAGACCGACATCATGCTCCTCGACGAGCCGACCAACCATCTCGACCTC
>DASUSU010000260.1:0-8747 GCA_036374915.1 Acidimicrobiia bacterium
GTCGAGGGCGGCTGGCCGGCCATCTGGAGTGACCGGCTGGGGCACATGATCCTGCCCGTCCTCACGCTGGTCCTGCTGCAGATGGCCGGATGGAGCCGTTTCCAGCGCGGCGCCATGCTCGAGGTGCTCAACGCCGACTACGTCCGCACGGCTAAGGCCAAGGGGCTGCGCAAACGACAGGTGGTGCTGCGCCACGCGCTGCGCAACGCCCTGATCCCCATCGTCACCGTGGCCGCGCTCAACTTCGGCGCAGTGCTCGGTGGGGCGGTGATCACCGAGACCATCTTCGCCTGGCCGGGGATGGGCAAGTTCTTCATCGACTCCCTGATCCGGGGCGAGATCTACACCCTCATGGCCTGGCTCATGGTGACCGCAATCGCGGTGATCACGATGAACCTGATCGCCGACATCATCTATGGATGGCTCGACCCCAGGATCAGGTATGACTGATCAGCAGGTCCGGATCGACGAGGCCCTCGAGACCGAGGCGACCAGGGCATCACTCGACTCGGTGCACCTCGAGGGGCTCGAGATCCAGTCCCTCACCCAGTGGCAGCTGGCCAAGCGCAAGTTCCTCCAGCACCGGCTGGCCATGACCGCCCTGGTCGTCCTCACCATCATCTTCCTGGCCTCGCTGTTCGCCGAATGGGTGGCGCCCTACCCCTTCGACATTCCCAATGTCCCGGACCGATCCCTGCCACCGACCCTGGAAGGTTTCCACATCTTCGGTACCGACAAGATCGGCCGCGACTACTTCTCCCGGACCCTGTACGGGACCCGGACCTCGATGTACGTGGCCTTCATCGTCGCCAGCGTGTCGACCGTGGTCGGGGTCATCGTCGGCGGGATCGCCGGCTACTACGGGGGCAAGCTGGACAACCTACTGATGCGGCTGACCGATCTGTTCCTGACCCTCCCCTTCCTCGCCATCCTCCTGGTCCTGTCCTCCTTCCTCGGCGCGGGGAACCCGATTCGGGTCGCCTTCATCCTCGCCTTCCTCTTCTGGACCACCACCGCCCGAATCGTGCGCGGCGAGTTCCTCGGTTTGAGGGAGAAGGAGTTCGTCGAGGCGGCCAAGGTGCTCGGGGCCTCGGACAGCAGGATCATCTTCCGCCACATCCTGCCCAACACGGTGGGCCCGATCATCGTCAACGCGACCCTGACCGTGGCCACCGCCATCCTGGTGGAGGCGGCGCTCAGCTTCCTCGGTTTCGGGATCCAGCCTCCGTTCCCCGCCCTGGGCAAGCTGATCTCGGACGGCCAGGATGCTCTGACCACTCAATGGTGGCTGGCCACCTTCCCCGGCCTCACCATCATCCTGATCGCCCTCTGCATCAACTTCATCGGTGACGGCTTGCGAGACGCCCTCGACCCGAGACAACGAGTCAAGTGACAGAACCCGTCCTCGCGATCCGCGACCTCGTCGTCGAGTTCGACACGCCCGACGGCGTGGTGCACGCAGTCGACGGTGTCAGCTACGAGATCTACCCGGGTGAGACCCTGGGTGTGGTCGGCGAGTCCGGCTCGGGCAAGAGCGTGACCGTGCTGTCGGCCCTCGGGCTGATCCAGATGCCCCCGGGCCGGATCGTCCGCGGCGAGGTCCTCTACAAGGGGCGGGACATCGTCGGGCTCCCCATCGACGAGCTGAGGAAGATCCGGAACAAGGAGATCGCCATGATCTTCCAGGACCCGATGACCTCGCTCAACCCGGTGTTCACCGTCGGCAATCAGATCGCAGAGGCCTTGACCGCCCACAACGAGAAGCTGTCCAAGGAAGACGCCAGGTCCGAGACCGTGGGGCTTCTCGAGTTGGTCGGGGTGCCCAATCCCGATCGTCGCTACGACCAGTACCCGCACGAGTACTCGGGGGGGATGCGGCAACGGGCCATGATCGCCATGGCCATGGCCAACAAGCCCTCGGTGCTGATCGCCGATGAGCCGACCACCGCCCTCGACGTCACCATCCAGGCCCAGGTGCTCGAAGTGATGAAGGTGGCGCAGGAGGAGACCGGCGCGGCCACGATCATCATCACCCACGATCTCGGTGTGGTCGCCGAGATGGCGGATCGGATCGCGGTCATGTACGGGGGCAAGGTGGTCGAGACCGGCACCGTGGACCAGATCTATCACACGCCGCGCCACCCGTACACACTCGGGCTGATGATGAGCCTGCCCCGAATCACCGGGGAGATGAAACGCCTGCTCCCCATCCCGGGCAACCCGCCCTCGCTGATCAATCGTCCTCCCGGGTGCTCGTTTCACCCCCGCTGTCGCATGTCGGAAGGGCGGGAGCTGTGCCGGACCGTCGTGCCCGAGCTGATCAGCGGCTCCGAGGACCACCCCAGCGCCTGCCATTTCCGCGACGAGGTGGCGGACGAGCTGCTGCGCGAGGCCGCAGCGACCGGGATCGCCGCCCACGGAGGCAGTCTTGGCTGACGCGGGGATCAGCTACAACGGGCAGGACGACCAGTCGCCCAACGGGGTGCTCCAGGTCGAGGATCTCAAGGTCCACTTCCCGATCAGGGAGGGCCTGCGCCGCCGGGTGGTCGGCCACGTCTATGCGGTCGACGGGGTCTCCTTCACGGTGGGACACTCCGAGACCCTGGGCCTGGTCGGCGAGTCGGGATGCGGGAAGTCGACGACGGCCCGTGCCATCATCCGGCTGCTCAACCCGACCGACGGACGGGTGATGTTTCAGGGCCAGGACATCACGACGCTTCCCAGAAAGGACCTGCGTCCGATCCGCAAGAGCCTGCAGATCGTCTTCCAGGACCCGTATGCATCGCTCAACCCTCGAATGACGGTGCGCGAGATCGTGGCCGAGCCGCTCAAGATCCACGGCCTCTGGGGAGACGGGGGTGTCGACCGGGTCGCCGAGTTGTTGCGTCTCGTGCAGCTCTCACCCGAGCACGGCAACCGATTCCCTCACGAGTTCTCGGGCGGGCAGCGACAGAGAATCGGCGTGGCCAGGGCGCTGGCGCTCAGTCCTCGGATGCTCCTCCTCGACGAGCCGGTGTCCGCGCTCGACGTATCGATCCAGGCTCAGGTGATCAACCTGCTGATGGAGATCCAGGAGGAGCTCGAGCTCTCCTATCTCTTCATCGCCCACGATCTCTCCGTGGTGCGCCACATCTCGCATCGTCTCGGCGTCATGTACCTGGGTCACATCATGGAGATGGGGACGAGAGACGAGATCTTCGAGAGCCCGGCCCACCCCTACACCCAGGCGTTGCTCTCGGCGGTGCCGGTTCCCGAGCCGAGGGGCCGGGAGACGAGAGAGAGGATCGTGCTCCGCGGCGACGTGCCCAACCCGGCCGATCCACCTTCGGGATGCGTGTTCCGCACCAGGTGCTGGAAAGCCCAGGAAATATGCGCGGTCGAGACCCCGCCGCTGGTGGAGCAGTTCGGCCATCTGGTCGCCTGTCATTTCGCCGCACCACTCGAGGTCCTGCCCTCGGTGGAGACAAGGCCCTAGCCGGGCCGGCCGCTAGGTTCCCGGCCATGGCCGGGCCGCTCCAGGGAATCAAGGTGGTGGAGCTGGCCGGCTTGGGCGCCGCCCCCTTCGCCGGGATGGTGCTCTCCGATCTCGGCGCCGAGGTGGTCCGGGTCGATCGGGCCGATCGGGTGGCAGACGCCCACGACGTCGCGACCAGACACGACCTGCACAACCGGGGAAAGCTGTCGGTCGGCGTCGACCTCAAGCAAGTGGGAGGGGTCGAGGTGGTGCTCGCTCTGGCGGAGCGGGCCGACGCCCTCATCGAGGGGTTCAGACCCGGCGTAGCAGAGCGGCTCGGGATCGGGCCCGACGTCTGTCTCGACCGCAACCCGGGTCTCGTCTACGGTCGGATGACCGGCTGGGGCCAGGCCGGGCCGTTGGCCGAGCGGGCCGGCCACGACATCGACTACATCGCCCTTTCCGGAGCGCTCCACGGGATAGGCACCGAGGGCGCCCCGGTGCCTCCGCTGAATCTGGTCGGCGACTTCGGAGGCGGGGGGATGCTGATGGTGGCCGGCATCCTGGCCGCCCTCCTCCACTCCCGGAGCACCGGGGTCGGCCAGGTGGTGGACGCCGCCATGGTGGACGGGTCGGCGCTGCTCACCACCTCGATCCACGGCTACATCGCCCAAGGCTTCTGGACCGCGAGACGCGAGTCCAACCTGCTCGACGGCGGCGCCCCGTTCTATTCGGTCTACCAGACGGCGGACGGCGGTCACATCGCCGTGGGCGCCCTGGAGCCTCAGTTCTACGCAGCCCTGCTCGAGGCGATGGGCATACCGATCGATAGTCTGCCGGACCGAGGCGACCAGACGGCGTGGCCCCGGATTCGGGCCGTCCTGGCCGAGCGCTTCCTGGAACACACCAGGGAACAGTGGGTGAGGCGTCTCTCCGATCTGGACACCTGCGTCGCTCCGGTTCTCTCCCCCCTCGAGGCCCCGGCTCACCCCCACAACCAGGCCCGGGGCGTCTTCGTCGACATCGACGGGGTCACCCAGCCCGCCCCCGCTCCCAGGTTCTCCTCCACCCCGGCCCAGACGCCGCCGGGCCCCTCGTTCCCGGGCCGGGACACCGATCGGGTCCTCGCCGCCCTCGGCCTTAGCCAGGCTGAGGTAAGTAAGCTCCGAGCGGTCGGAGCAGTGGCCTGATCGCGGAGGAAGAATGACCGAAAGAGCCGTGTTGGCGGAGCGAGCCGCAATCGACGCCGAGGTCGAGGGAAAGACCATCGTCGACTATTTCAACCGGAACGCGGACCGACACGGCGACCAGCCGGCGATCCATTTCAAGGACGGCGACTGGAACAGCCTGAGCTGGCGGGAGTACCGCGATGCGGTTCACGACGCGGCGGCCGGGCTTCAGGACCTCGGGGTCGGCGAGGACGAATTCGTCGCGATCATGGCGGGCAACCGGCCCGAGCACGTCATCGCCGACTACGCAGCCATCCATGCCGGCGCCACCGCGGTGACCATCTACTCCACTCTCGCCGCCGGGCAGATCCAATACATCGCCGACAACTGCAAGGCGACAGTGGCGGTGCTGGAGAATCTCGAGTTCATGAAGCGGTGGGAGGAGATTCGCTCCGAGCTGCCCAACCTCCGCTATGTGGTGCTGATGTCGGGCGCCGAGAACTACGACACCGCGGAGTGGGTGCTGAGCTGGGACGAGCTGATCACCCGGGGCCGGAAGCGCCTCGCCTCGGACCCGGACGCGGTGAAGCGGACGGCAGGCGCGATCACGCCGAGCACGCTGGCCACGCTGATCTACACCTCGGGCACCACAGGCACCCCGAAGGGGGTGATGATCAGCCACCGCAACGTGGTCTGGACCGCAGAGTGCCTGAGACGGGCGGCGGACATCGACCTGGGCCCGCGCATGGTCTCCTACCTGCCCCTGGCCCACATCGCCGAGCGGCTCGCCACCCATTACCTGGCCACCTATCTGGCGGGGCAGGTCTGGTACTGCCCCAATCTGGCCGGGGTGCTCGAGTACATCCAGGAGGCGAGGCCGACCGTCTTCGTCGGCGTCCCCCGTGTCTACGAGAAGTTCCACGCCCGGCTCTCCGCTCGATTCGAAGAGGCTCACGGGATCAAGAAGGTCCTGCTGGAGCGGGCCATTGCCGCCAATCGGAAGAGGGTCCTGGCCGAGCAGGAGGGCCGGTCAGGCCCGATGACGGCGGGGATCCTCGACTCGGTCGTCCTCTCCAAGGTGAGGGAGCAGCTGGGAATGGACCAGGTCGAGCTCGCCATCACCGCCGCCGCCCCGATCAATCCCGATCTCATCCTCTTCTTCCAGACGCTGGGCATTCCGTTGTTCGAGCTCTACGGGATGTCGGAGACCACCGGCCCGGCCACGACCAATCTCCCCGGCGCCTTCCGGATCGGATCCGTGGGCAGGGCGCTGCCCGGTGTCGAGGTGGAGCTCGCCGAGGACGACGAGCTGTTGATGCGGGGCGGTGTCATCACCGACGGCTACTACAAGCTGCCTGTCGACACCTCGGAGACATTCGACTCCGACGGCTGGCTCCACTCCGGAGACCTGGCCCGCATCGACGAGGACGGCTATGTCTGGATCGTCGGGCGCAAGAAGGAGATCATCATCACCGCCGGAGGGAAGAACGTCGCCCCGGCCAAGTTGGAGACCCTCCTGGGCAACCACCCCCTCATCTCCAAGGCGTGCATGGTCGGCGACGGCCGCAAGTTCCTGGCGATGATCGTCGCACTCGATCACGAGGAGGCCCCAGCCTGGGCGGCGGCCAACGGTCTGGAATACCACGACCTGGCATCCTTCTCCCAGCTTCCCGAGGTGCGGGAGGAAGTGGAGCGGGCCGTGAGCGAGGCAAACGAGAGCGTCTCCCCGGTGGAGCAGGTCAGGAAGTGGATCGTCGTCCCCGACGAGTGGAGCCCTGACTCCGGCGAGGTGACCCCATCGCTCAAGCTGAAGCGCAAAGTCGTGCTCGACAAGTACTCGGACGAGATCGAGAGCCTCTACGTGGGAGTGTGAGACCACGGTCTCACGGGCACACATGAAGCGAGACCTCTTCGAAGCGGATCACGAGATCTTCCGCGACTCGGTGCGCGAGTTCGTCGAGCGCGAGGTGACCCCCAACGTGGCCAAGTGGGAGGCCGAGGGGAGGGTCGACAAGGAGATGTTCCGCCGGGCGGGAAGAGCGGGGCTGCTGGGCATGGCAATCCCCGAGGAGCACGGAGGGGGAGGTGTCACCGACTTTCGCTTCAACGCGGTCATCGTCGAGGAGTTGATCAAGGGCGACGCGATGGCCTCGGGGATGTGCATCACCCTTCACAACGACGTGTGCATCCCCTATTTCATCCAATTGGCCGACGACGCTCAGGCGAAGCGGTGGATGCCCGGCCTCGTCTCCGGCGAGCTGATGTCGGCGATCGCGATGACCGAGCCCGGCGCCGGATCCGACCTGGCCGGGATCAGGACCTCGGCGATACGTGACGGCGATGTGTACCTGGTGAGCGGGTCGAAGACGTTCATCACCAACGGCATAAACGCAGACCTGGTGATCACGGCGGTGAAGACCGACCCCGAGGAGCGTCACAGCGGGATGAGCCTTCTCGTGATCGAGGACGGCATGGAGGGCTTCTCCAGGGGGAGGAACCTGGAGAAGATCGGGCTTCATGCCCAGGACACCGCCGAGCTCTTCTTCGACGAGGTGAGGGTCCCGGTTGCCAACCGTCTCGGCGACGAAGGCATGGGCTTCGCCTATCTGATGGAGAACCTCCCGCAGGAGCGGCTCGGCCTGGCCACGGCATCGGTTGCCCATGCGGAGGCAGCATTCGGCTGGGCCCTTGAGTACGTGAAGGAGCGGCAGGCCTTCGGTCAGCCGATCGGGAGCTTTCAGACGGTCAAGCATCTGATGGCGGAGATGAGGACCGAGCTCGACATCGCCCAGGCCTACGTCGACCGTCAGATCATGACCCTGAACCGGGGCGAGCTGAGCGCGGACGAGGCGGCCAAGGCGAAATGGTGGGTCACCGAGTTGGAGAAGAAGGTCGTCGACCAATGCCTCCAGTTGTTCGGGGGCTGGGGCTACATGGAGGAATACCCCATCGCCCGGGCATACCGCGACACCCGGGTCCAGACGATCTACGGGGGGACGACCGAGATCATGAAGGAGATCATCGGCCGCTCCCTGGGTCTCTAGGGGAACGGCCGGTACTGCGCCAGGAACAGTAAGGAGGAATTCGACAAGTGAGTGAGCCAATACTCTTCGACGGCAGGGTTGCCGTGATAACCGGTGCCGGAGGGGGTCTGGGCAAGGAGTACGCCCTGGAGCTGGCGAGGCGGGGCGCCCGGGTCGTGGTCAACGATCTCGGCGGTGCCGTCGACGGCAGCGGCTCCTCATCCGGCGCCGCCGATCTGGTCGTCGACGAGATAAGGGAGGCGGGCGGAGAGGCGGTGGCCAGCTACGACTCGGTGGCCACCCGTGAAGGGGGCGCCTCGATCGTCCAGACTGCGCTCGATGCCTTCGGCTCGGTGGACATCGTGATCAACAACGCCGGCATCCTCAGGGACAAGTCGTTCGCCAACATGACTCTCGACGAGGTGGAGGCGGTGCTCGACGTCCATCTCAAGGGCGCCTTCTTCGTCTCCCATCCGGCGTTCAAGGTGATGAAGGAAGCGGGATACGGGCGTTTCGTCCACACCAGCTCTGCTTCGGGGCTGTTCGGCAACTTCGGTCAGGCCAACTACGGGGCGGCCAAAGCCGGCCTGGTCGGGCTCTCCAACGTCCTCGCCATCGAGGGCGCCAAGTACAACATCATGTCCAACGCAGTGGCTCCCACCGCCCGTACCCGCATGACAGAGGACATCCTGGGGCCGTTCGCCGAGATGTTCGACCCGAAGCAGGTCATGCCGATGGTGGTGTACCTGTGCTCGGAGCAGAACCAGCTGACTCATGAGATCTTCAGCGTGGGCGGGGGCAGGTACGCCAGGGTGTTCATCGGCACAAACACCGGGTGGTTCGCCGGTCAGGGCGTGGTGCCCAGCGTCGAGCAGGTATCCGAACATCTCGACCAGGTGAGGGATGTCACCGAGCACATCGTCCCCGGGAACAACAACGACGAGTTGATGATCCTCGCCCAGCTCGCCGGCGGCTGAGCATGCCCATCGACCTCGACAGGGCCGTCGGCGCCGAGTTGATCACCACCGCCTTCAGCTGGGCCGAGGAAGACGTGATCCTCTACCACCTGGGGATAGGCGCCGGCGATCCGCCCACCGATCC
>DASUSU010000261.1:0-2413 GCA_036374915.1 Acidimicrobiia bacterium
GTCGGTGGCAACCCGTCCGATAGAGAGCGGCGACCCGGTGCTGGCAAGCGATGTCGGCCAATCGACGTCGGTCGTGCCGACCGGCTGGTGGGTCGTGGGCGTCACGTTGCCCGACGGCGCCCGGGCCGGTGACCGGGTTCGCCTCGTCCTACTCGACACAGGGTCCGAAGTTGAAGGAGTGGTCGCCCACCCCGGCTCCGACGACCCCTTCGACGCCAGTGACGGAGGGGTGGCCGTGCCGCCGGAATCATCGGCCGACGTGGCCCTGGCCGCCGCCGATGCCAGGCTGGCGGTCCTGATCTCAACAGGGTGACAACTACCGTGCCGACGTGCTCGCAGCCATCATCTGGGGTCTCGTCCAGGGTCTGACCGAATTCCTACCCATATCGTCCTCCGGGCACCTGGTGGTCATCCCGGCGTTCCTGGCGGAGCTCGGCTTCGACATCGCTCCCCCCAGTCTCGCCGTCTCGGCGGTGCTCCACCTGGGGACGCTCCTCGCAGTCGTCGTCTACTTCCGTGCCGACCTGTTGAAGGTGGCACGGTTCCGGGAGAATCCGGAGGGCCGGAAGATCGCGCTGCTCGTCGCGGTAGGGACGATCCCGGCGCTGGTCGGCTTTCCCCTGCGTGACCGGATCGAGAGCATCCAGGACGACGTGACCAAGGTCGGCTTCGCTCTCATCACCACCGGGGTGATCCTGGTGATTGGTCAGATGTTCGCCAGAGGAGCCCGTCAGCTCGTCGAAGGGAGGATCCCGGACGCCATCGTGGTGGGTGTGGCCCAGGCTTTCGCTCTGATCCCGGGGATCTCGAGGTCGGGCATCACGATCAGCGCAGCCAACACGCAAGGGTTCGAGCCGACCCAGTCGGCACGTTTCTCGTTCCTGCTCGGTATACCCGCCATCGCCGGCGCCGGACTGATCTCCCTTCCGGAACTGTTCGGAACGGACGCCCTCGGATGGGATCTCTTGGTGGGTCTCATCGTCGCTGCCATCTCCGGGTACGCCGCCATCGCCCTCTTGCTCGCCGCCCTGCGCCGCATCGGGCTGATCCCCTTCGCGGTCTACTGCTTCATCGTCGGCGGTCTGACGGTTGCATTCCTGTGAGGCGATAATTCGCCCATGCCGGAGCTCAATGTCGTTGGCGGCGACCTCGAGAGTTGCTCGAGCGATCCGATGACCGGCTGGTTCCGGGACGGGACATGTCGGACCGCTCCCGGCGACATCGGCAGTCACACGGTATGTGCGGTGATGACCCGTGAGTTCCTCGATCACCAGGCATCGATTGGGAACGACCTGACCACACCGATGCCGATGTATCACTTCCCCGGGCTGAACCCTGGAGATCGGTGGTGCGTGACGGCGGCGAACTGGCTGCGTGCGCATATGGACGGAGCAGCCGCTCCTGTAGTCCTCGCTTCCACCCACGAGCGCGCCCTCGACATCGTCCCCCTCGCCACCCTTCAGCAATACGCCGTCGACGTCCCCGACGACCCGGGCGAACTGGACTAGCCCCGGTAAATGCGAACCCGGGGTTCCTCAGGCCGGATATGACCCAAATCCGCTCATCTACAAGCCGGATCCAACCCGGATTCGCCCAACGTGAGCGGATTTGGGTCACATATGGCCCCAGCAACCCCGGGTTCGAAGAAGGGGCGCGACTTTCTACTGGCTGTAGTTGGAGGACATCCGCATCGTCTCGGCGATGTGGACGTTGATGAGGGAGGGCAGGCCAGAGCTCTTGGCGCGTTCCAGAGCGGGACGGATCTCCGCAGGGTCGTCGACGAACTCCCCATAGCCCCCGAGGCCTCTCACCATCTCGTGATAGGGCCGTACCCCCAGGTCGGTGGCGACGAGACGCTCGGGGTACGCCATGCGATGGAACGTCTTGATGTTGGACCAGACTCCGTCGTTGCCGACGACTCCGATTATGGGCAGGTCGTGGCGCACCATGGTGTCGTATTCCATGCCGCTGAAGCCGAATCCACCGTCGCCGAACACGACGCCGACGGTTTTGTCGGGGAACGCCTTCTTGGCGGCGATCGCATAGGGGGCGCCGGTGCCCAGGGTCCCGAAAGGCCCGGGATCGAGGACGTGACCCGGCGTGGAAGTCTGCAACCAGCGAGCAGTGGTCGAGACGATGTCGCCGCCGTCGACGGACACGATCGAGTCGGGCCCGAAGAACTCGGCCACCTCCTTGGCAAACCGCTGCGGCATGACAGGGGACGAGTCGTCGTCCGCCGCCTCCTGGGCCTCGGCGAGCTTCGCCGTCTCCGCATCCATGATCTCCTTCGTCCACACCGGGGTGTCGCCGCGCCCGATGCGATCGGAGGCATCGACGAGTTGGGATACCACGGTCATCGGGTCTGCCACCACGGCGACGTGGGCGGGTCGGTTCCAGCCGACCTTGGCAGCAT
>DASUSU010000262.1:0-12160 GCA_036374915.1 Acidimicrobiia bacterium
GAATTGAGTTGCCCCGGTCGATGTGGTGTCCTACTCCTCCCTGCTCTTGTGCCTGGTTTGAGATCATCCCGCCTGATGGCGGTCGTCGTCGTCATCGTCCTCCTCTTCGGGGGAGTCTTCGCATGGCGGTTCCTGGACCGCGAGGTCGCCGCCGCCGAAAGCCCCGTGTCGACGTTCGCACCTGGCTCAGGGGGCGCGATGGTCGGCTATCTGGTGACCGATGCCGGCGCCATGCTTTCCGAGAGCAGGGGAGGGCAGGGCCGGACGGTCGCTCCCGGGATCGTCTTCCCGGTGACTGCGGCCGGCAGCGATGGCTTCCAGGTCTTGGACAACTGCAACCGCCCTGGATGGATCGGTGCCGACGGGGCGGAGCCGGGATTGGTCCCGATCGAGCGGAGCCGTCGGATCGAAGAGTCGGTCTTCGTCATCGATCCCGGGCACGGGCTCCCCGATCTGGGCGCCGTTGGGCCGAGCGGGCTCACCGAGGCCGAGGTGAACATCGACGTCTCCGCCCGCGTCGTCGATCTCCTCCGCTCAGCCCACGACATCGATTGGGCTACCGGTGCCGTCACCCCGGGAACGACGGTGCCGCCTGTGGCGGCGGCGATCCTCACCCGCGCCCCGGACGGCCCAAACGGCGGCGACTACGAGCTCGGCCTCACCTTCCGGGCCATGCTGGGGAACGCGGTCGACGCCACCGCCCTGGTCTCGATCCATCACAACACGGAACCGACCCGCAATCTCGACCATCCCGGCTCCTCTGCGTTCGTCTCCGCAGCCAACCCGGAATCACCCCGTCTCGGCGGTCTCATCGTCGAAGAGCTGCGCACCGCCTTCTCCCGGTTCGACGCCGACTGGGTCGGGGGCGAGGGTGAGGGCCTGAGTATCCGGGTCGGAGCCGACGGCGGCGACTACTACACCATCCTGGGACTCTCCGAGCATCCGGCGGTGATCGTGGAGGGTGCCTACATCTCCAACTCGTCGGAGGAGGCCCTGATCATGACCGACGCCTTCCGGCAGGCCTACGCCGAGGGCGTGTACCGGGCCCTGGTTCGATTCGTGACCACCGACGACGACCCCATCCCTGCCCCCGAGCCCGAGTTGTTCGACGTCGAGGCGCCTCCCCGGTCGATGGACGACTGCGTCGTCCCCACTCGGTGAGCCCGCCCCGGCCGGATTGCGCGTCCGACGCGGCAACGGCTACGGTGCCGTCGTCGTGACGAGCTTCTACTCCTGCATGGGTATGTGTCGACACTCTCGGGTGACCCGCCCGAGTGCCGACGCTCGTCGTTCGCACTCCTAGACGCCACCGCCCGAGAGCCCTCTTCCGGCGTCGTTCCCCACGACCTTCGATCTGTTCAGGAGTGCCTCAATGAGATATCGCGGCGCCGGCGACCGAGCCGGATCCATCCCATCCGTTCCCCCCACCGGGCTCAGACCCGGCAGACATCGGCTCCGAATCGGGTCCGCCCTGCTGGCCGCGGCCTTGTTTGGCGTCGCCTGCGGCGGTGGCGGCAGTGATGTCGGCGGTGACGACCAGACCGTCGATCAGATCACCGTCGACTGGGCCTACTACAACCCGGTGAGCCTGGTCCTCAAAGAGAAGGGGTGGCTGGAGGAGGAGCTCGACGGGATCGAGGTCAACTGGGTCCAGTCGGCTGGCAGCAACAAGGCCCTCGAGTTCCTGGCTGCCCGCAGCATCCAGTTCGGCTCGACGGCCGGCGCCGCCGCGCTTCTCGCCAAGATCAACGGGACCGCGATCCGGTCGGTCTACGCCTACTCCCAGCCGGAATGGACGGCCCTGGTGACCGATGCCGACAGCGGTATCGACAGTGTCGACGACCTGGTCGGCAGGAAGGTGGCAGTCACCAAGGGAACCGATCCCTACATCTTCCTGGTCCGCGCACTGGCCGAGCACGGTCTGACCGAGAGCGACATCGAAGCCGTGCTGCTCCAGCATGCCGACGGTCGGAACGCCCTGATCAGCGGCTCGGTCGATGCGTGGGCCGGTCTCGACCCGATGATGGCCGAAGCCGAGCTGGAGCAGGGAGCAACGCTCTTCTACCGAGCGCCGGAGCTGAACACCTGGGGTGTCCTCAATGTCGACGAGACATTCGCCGCCGAACAGCCGGAGATCGTCGAGGCCGTGATCGCCGCCTACGAGCGGGGCCGTGTCTGGTCCCTGGAGAATCCGGACGAGTTGGCCGCCATCCTCGCCGGGGCGGCAGGCCTGAGCGACCAGGTGGCCCGGCGACAGCTGGAACGGACCGACCTGACCACCCCGGCCATCGGCCCTCTGCAGCGGGAGTCGATCCTCGGCGCCGGCATCGTCCTCCAGGGAGCCGGGGTCATCGAAGACGACGTCGATCTCGAGTCGACCCTCGACGAACTGCTCGACGAGAGCTTCAGCGCAGGTCTGGGGGCCGGAGGATGACCCGGCTCGCCGTCGACACCCCGGCTCTGCGTCCCGATGCCCTCGCCCCGAGCCGCAGGAGACGCCGCGTCCCGCGCTGGGCGCTGGGACTTGTGTTCCCCGTCGTCGTGGGCGTCTCCTGGGAGATCGGCGCCATCAGCGGGGCCATCTCGACACGGCTGATCCCGGCGCCCAGCGAGATCGCCCGCACCCTGGCGGTCCTCGCCTCCGATGGTGACCTGCTCGGGCACAGTCTCACCACCACCTTCCGGGTGTTGGCCGGATTCGTGCTCGGGGCCACGGTGGCCACGGTGCTCGGCGCGGCAACCGGGGTATCGGAGCGGTTCTGCGCCGTCTTCGACCCCACGCTGCAAGCACTCAGGAACATCCCTTCGATCGCGTGGACACCGCTGTTCATCCTCTGGTTCGGGATCTTCGAGACCTCCAAGGTGCTGATGATCGCTCTCGGGGTCTTCTTCCCCGTGTACCTGACCTTCAGCGGCGCCATCGCCTCGGTGGACCGGAGACTGGTCGAGGTGGGCCGGATCTACGGGCTGGGGACGACGACGCTGATCCGGCGGATCCTGCTCCCGGCGTCGCTGCCCACCTATCTGATCGGGCTGCGCAACGGGCTCGGCCTGGGCTGGATGTTCGTCGTGGCCGCCGAGTTCCTCGGAGCGAGCCAGGGATTGGGCTATCTGCTCGTCGACGGGCAGCAGACCGGCCGACCGGCGGTGATCATCTCCTCGATCGTCATGTTCGCCCTGCTGGGAAGGGTCACCGACCGCCTCCTCGCCTGGGGCGGGGCCCGTTTCACCGGTTGGGAGGACGGCTTCACCCGAAGGGCGGTCGCATGATCGAGATGCATCAGGTGTCGAAGCGCTTCGACACCGGTCTCCTCGCCGTCTCCGACCTCGACCTCGAGGTGGAGGCAAGCGAGATCGTCGCCGTGATCGGCCCGAGTGGGTGCGGCAAGAGCACCGTGCTCCGGCTCATCGCCGGTCTCGACGTCCCCACCACCGGCTCGGTCAGCGTGGCCGGTCATGAGGTGAGAGGGCCCGACCCCTCGGTCGGTGTGGTCTTCCAGGAACCGCGTCTCATGCCTTGGCTGTCGGTCGAGCGAAACGTGTCCTTCGGCCTGGCCCGCCACGAGGGCGACCAGTCGCTGGTGGCCGAGGCAATCGAGAGGGTCGGGCTCAGCGCATTCGCCGGGGCGTTGCCCAAGGAGTTGTCCGGGGGGATGGCCTCGCGCACCGCCATCGCCCGAGCCCTGGTCACCAAGCCCCCGGTCCTCCTCCTCGACGAGCCGTTCAGCTCCCTCGACGCCTTCACCCGGGTCGATCTCCAGGAGCATCTCCTCGAGGTTTGGAGCTGGTACCGGCCCACCATGTTCCTGGTCACCCACGACATCGACGAAGCCCTGGTGCTGGCCGATCGAGTGGTGGTGTTCGGGGGGCGGCCCGGGTCGATCCAGACCGAGGTGATCGTCGATCTCCCTCGCCCCCGCGATCGCACCGACAGGTCGTTCCACTCGTTCCAGGATCTCGCCATGGGGGAGCTGCGCCGTTCCAGCGGAGAGCGATTCGCAAGCCGGGTGTCTTGACAAGGTAATTCAACGCGTGTAGAACTCAACGCGCGTTGAAAGTAGGTACTGGCATGTGGGCGATGGTGATCAAAGAGGTCCGCCAGGTCAGGAGGGACCGACGCACCCTGGCGATGATGATCGTGATGCCGATCATGCTCCTGGTGGTGTTCGGGTATGCGGCCAGCTTCGACGTGACCACGATCAGGGTCGCCTTCCCCGAAGGTATCCCGGACGGAGCGAGCCTTCCCGACTTGCTCGAGCCGGTGGAGACCTCCCGCACCGAGCCCGACGAGATACTCCGCTACGGCGAGGCAGACGTGGTGGTCACCGCCGACGGCCCCGGTCTCGTCGCTCTCGTCGACGGCTCCCAGCTGTTCACCGCCCGAGCCGCGGTGCAGGTCTTCACCTCGGCGTCGGCACAAGGGGTGCCGGTGGTCACCGACGTCCTCTTCAATCCCGAGCTCGACACCTCGGCGGTCCTGGTGCCTGGGCTTGCCGGCCTGGTCCTCCTGTTCGTCGGCTCGCTGATCACCAGTCTCGGCGTTGTCAGGGAGCGGCAGGCGGGCACCCTGGAACAGTTGGCGGTGATGCCCCTGCGACCCCGTGACGTGTTCGTGGGGAAGATCGCCCCCTACTTCGTCGTGGCCGCGATCGACATGGTGATCGTGCTCGTCGTGGGCTGGCTCCTCTTCGACGTCCCCTTCGCCGGCTCGATCTGGCTGCTCGCCCTGGGGGCCGTGCTCTTCCTCTTCGTCACCCTGGGCGCCGGGGTCCTGATCTCGACGGTCTCCGAGAACCAGGGCCAGGCGATCCAGCTGGCGATCATGACCCTGCTCCCCCAAGTCCTCCTCTCCGGGCTCATCTTCCCTCTCGAGTCGATGGCGGCAGGTGTTCGCTGGATCGGCTACCTGCTCCCCCTGACCTACTTCAACCAGATAGCCCGCGGGGTCATGCTCAGGGGCGCCCCCTTCGATGCGGTCGCACTGCCCTTCGCCCTCCTCGCCGTGCTCGGTTTGGCGGTGTTCGGGCTCGCCGTGCTCAGATTCCGGGCCGACCTCGCCCCCTCCCGGGCCCAATCCACAGCATGAGCTTCGGCTTCACCGGAGTCACCGTCGAGTTGGGGGGGACGACTGCGATCGAGATGGTCGACCTCGATGTCGAGGCTGGTGCGGTCACCGCGGTGATCGGAGCCGACGGGGCGGGAAAGACCACCGTCTCCCGCACCCTGGTCGGTCTCCTCACCCCGACGTCGGGAACCGTGCGCCGTCCGAGTACAGACGCGATCGGGTACCAACCGGAGGCAGCCGGCACCTGGCGCGACCTCACGGTCGTGGAGAACCTGTCGTTCGTGGCCAGGGCCCATGGTCTCGTCACAGGCACGGATCGCCAACAGGAGCTGCTCGAGGTGACCGGCCTCGGCGCCGCCGCCGACCGCCTCGCCGGTGAGCTCTCCGGCGGCATGCGCCAGAAGCTGGCGGTGGCGATGGCCATGCTGCCCCGCCCCGAGCTCACGGTCCTCGACGAGCCGACCACCGGCCTCGATCCGGTGAGCCGGGCCGAGGTGTGGCGTCTCCTCGCCCGGGCCGCCGGGGAAGGGACCGCGGTGCTGGCCACCACCAGCTATCTCAACGAAGCGGAGCGGGCGTCCCACGTTGTCGTCCTCGACAATGGGAGAGTCCTGGCCGCGGGCACCGCCGAATCGATACGAGAGTCGTTTCGGGGATTGCTCGGCGTGGTCGCGAGCCGGCCGGAGGGTGCCCCGGCCTGGCGGCGAGGCAACCAGTGGCGGGTTTGGGCTCGGGAAGGACCACTCCCGGCAGGTGCGCGGGTCGTCCCCCCTGACCTCGAAGACGTGGTCACCGCCTCCGCATACGCCCGGAGAGAAGCACGATGACCGCCCGTCTCGCCGAGACCTCGGCGATCAGCAAGCGATTCGTGGACAACCTGGCGGTAGACGGGGTCAGCATCTCCGTCTCGGCCGGTGAGGTCGTCGGTCTGGTCGGGGCCAACGGCGCCGGCAAGACCACGTTGATCAGGATGCTTCTCGGCCTTCTCCGCCCCGACAACGGGCGGGTGATGCTCTTCGGCCAGGCCCCGACCCGGGCGACACGCCGCCGTCTCGGCTACATGCCACAGAGCATGGGGCTCTACCAGGACCTCACCGTCGCCCAGAACCTCGACTTCACCGCACGGGTCTTCGGAGTCGAACCGCCCCGACTCGAGGGCGACCTAGCCTCGCTCGGCGACTCCCTGGTCTCCGACCTCCCGCTCGGTCTGCGTCGCCGGGTCGGCTTCGTCGCGGCTCTCTCCCACCGTCCCGACCTCCTCGTCCTCGACGAGCCCACCTCCGGGGTGGGCCCCTTGGCGAGAGCCGAGCTGTGGGAGACCATCCACGACGCCGCCGATGCCGGCGCCGGGGTCCTGGTCACCACCCATCACATGGACGAGGCGGAACAGTGCGACCGTCTGGTCCTCCTCTCGGCGGGACGGGCCGTCGCCGTGGGCACGGTCGAGGAGATACTGGCCGGGCAGGTGACGATCGAGGCGACACCGGCCGACCCGGCGGCAGCTCTCGACCTGCTGGAAACGGCCGGTTTGCCCGCCCTTCCCACCGGGGCCCATCTGAGGCTCCCCGGTGTCTCCGTCGCCTCGGTTCGGTCGATCCTGGGCGACGAGGTCCACCTGTCCGAGAGCGGGTCTTCGCTCGAGGAGGCGTTCATGACCCTGGCCCGCGCCGGCTGATGGGACGGACCGGCCGTCGTCCCGGAGGGGAGGACACCAAGGGGATCATCCTGGCCGCGGCGCGCGCCGAGTTCGGGGCCAAGGGCTACCACCAGGCCACCATCCGCGGTATCGCCGCCGGGGCCGGCGTCGACCCCGCCTTGATCCATCATTACTTCGGCAGCAAGGACGACCTGTTCGCCGCGTCGATCGACCTCCCGCTCCGTCCGGCGGAGGTCGCCGAGACGATCCTCGCCGGCGGGATCGAGTCGGCGGGGCGGAACATCACCACCCTGTTCTTCACGGTGTGGGAGAACCCGGCGACACGAGACCCGCTCATGGCCGTCCTGCGAGGAGCGTTTGGCACCGAGCAGGGGGCGGCGGTGCTGCGCGAGTTCTTCGGCACCGCCATGCTGGGGCGGGTGGCCCCGCAAATCGGCGGGCCCGATGCCGAGTTGCGCGCTTCGCTAGCGGTGTCCCACCTGATCGGAGTGGCAGTGCTCCGGTATGTCGTCGGCTTTCCCGCGTTGGTGAAAGTCCCCGTGGCTCAACTGGTGGACACCCTCGCCCCACGCATCCAGGCCTACTTCACGGAGTGACGCGATGAGGGGGCCCGGCTCCCCTGCCGGGCCCCCTCATCGAGCTCGCGTCGATCTAGGCGGAGATCGCCTGACCCAGCACCGCCTGGCCGAAGTAGACCAGGAAGGCGACGGCGACCACCCACATCAGGGGATGGACGTCGGCCATCTTGCCCTTGACCACCTTGATCAGGACGTACATCACGAACCCGGCGCCGATCCCGACCGTGATGCTGAAGGTGAGCGGCATGAGGACGATGGTGAGCAGGGCAGGGAAGCCCTCCTCGATGTCGTCGAAGTCGATCCCTTTGATCAGACTGCTCATCAGGAACCCGACCAGGATCAACACCGGAGCGGTTGCCTGGGTCGGGATCAACCCCGCGAGCGGGGAGAGGAATATCGCCACCAGGAACAACACGCCCACCACCACCGAGGTGAGACCGGTGCGTCCGCCTTCGGCCACGCCCGCCGCGCTCTCGATGTAGCTGGTGTTGGAGCTCACCCCGGCCGCACCGCCGGCGACCGCGCCGACCGAGTCGACCAGGAGCAGCCTGCCCACTCCGGGGATCGACCCGTCCTCCTCGGTCAGATCGGCCTGCTCGACGATGGCGGTCGCGGTCCCGATGGTGTCGAAGAAGTCGGTGAGCATGAAGCTGAAGATGGTCAGCAACGCCGCCACCAAGCCGAGCTGGTCGAACACGTTGCCCAGATCGAAGTCGCCCAGCGTGGCAAAGCTCGGGGTGACCGCCATCGAGTCGGGGAACTCGGTGAACCCGATGATCAAACCCAAGGCGGCGGTGAGCAGGATGCTGATCACCAGGGCGCCGGGCACCTTCCTCACGAAGAGCACGACCGTGATCAGCAATCCGATCAGGGCCACCCAGGCGCCCATGTCGTTGGGGAAGACGAACTCGACCGGGACCGGGCCGTCTCCCTCGGGCTGACGGATCAACCCGGCGTCGACGAACCCGATGAACAGGATGAACAGCCCGATGCCGACCCCGATCGCCCGTTTCAGGCTCAACGGCACCGCGTTCATGATCGCCTCGCGCAGACCGACCAGGACCAGGGCGAGCACGATCAGGCCTTCGAGCACGATCACTCCCATGGCGCCGGCCGGGGTCAGCTCGTCACCCAGGACCAGCCCGAAGGCAACCGCCCCGTTGATCCCGAGACCGGCAGCCATCGCAATGGGATAGTTGGCGACCACCCCCATCAGGATGCAGAGAAGGCCTGCGACCAGGGCGGTGCCTGCCGCCACGGCGGGGGCGTCGAAGCCTGCTGCGGACAGGATCGACGGGTTGACGAAGATGATGTACGCCATCACCAGGAACGTGGTGACCCCTGCCCTCACCTCCGTGCCCAGGGATGTGCCACGTTCGGTGAGCTTGAAGTAGGAATCGAGACCAGACCCCCCTGATCCTCTCGACTCCGTCCGATCGACGGTGTCGGTCATTTCTCCTCCCAATTGCTGGATGCCGGGACTCGGCATCTGGACTGAGACCCAAAGTAGTGACGAGGGGTTACGCCCCGTCGCCCGAACCCGGAACTTCTTCACCGGGCCTCAGAGCAGGGCCTGCACCACCCAGAACACGGTCATCCCGGCGAACAAGGTCCAGATGTGGTTCTTGGTCGTCTGTGCCACCGCCCCGCCCACGAGGAGGGCGGTCGCCTCGGGCAAGCCGATGGCGACATTGCCTTCGGAGTCGGTGAGCAGGGCGACGACCAGGGCGGCCATCACCGCAGGGGCGACGAAACGCAGGCCCACCAGGACCTGGTCGGGGATGCGTCTGTTGGCCAGGGCGAGGATGAAGATGGAGCGGAACAGATAGCTGCCCAGCCCGACCACGAGGACCGCGATCAGGTCACCCATCGCGATACCTCTCGGCGAAGGTCCCGGCCAGGATCCCCACGATCGCCCCCGCCAGGAGCCCGGTCCGGTTGGGGAGCCCGGCGGCCAGGTAGGTCGTCGCCGCACCGCCCAGTGCAGCCACCACCTTGGGCCAGCGGTCGATGCCGAGTACCAGAAGCCCGACGAACAGAATCGGAACTGCGAACTCGAGGTTCCACTCCTCCGGGATCACCGGTCCGATCACGATGCCGAGTGCGGTCACCGCCAGCCACAACGACCAGAAGGTGGCTCCCACAGCCAGGTAGTAGGTGCGGAAGCGGTCCGGTTCCTCCTCGGGCCTCACCGCCACCAGGGCGAAGACCTGGTCGATCAGCAGATAGGGCCCGAGACGGCGAAACCATGCCGGCTGACGCTGGAACGCGGGCGCCAGGGCGGCGGAGTACATCAGATGCCGGGCATTGACCACCAGGGCGGTGCCCACCGCGGCGACCGCGGCCGCCCCGCTGCCGAGCAGGGTGATCAGGGTCAGTTGGGCGGCCCCGGCGAACACGATCGACGAGCTCGACCATCCCACCAACAGGTTCATCCCCGAGTCGGCGATGGCCAGCCCGATCACCAGGCCGAAGGGGACGGCAGGGACGAACAGGGGCAGTGCGTCGGTGACACCCTGCCGGGCCACCGACCGATCCACGGACATGAGGAAGTCAGCCTTCGGGTCGAGACCCGGTGTCGATCTTCACCGCCTCCAGGGCGATAACCACCATCTCGTCGAAGGTCTGCTCCCGCTCCTCGGCAGTGGTGGAGGCCCCGGTCCGGACATGGTCGGAGACGGTGGCGATGGTGAGCGCCCGGCCCCCCTTCTCGGCGGCCACCCCGTAGAGACCGGCCGCCTCCATCTCCACGGCAAGGACACCCATAGCCTCCATCCGGTCGAAGGCGGCCGGGTCCGGGTTGTAGAACAGATCGGCGGAGTGGACATTGCCTACCTTGACCTCGATCCCCCGCGCCGCAGCCGCCTCCGCCGCGGCCCGGAGCAGGCCGAAGTCGGCGGTGGCGGCGAAGTCATGGCCCCCGTAACGGACCCGGTTCACCCCGGAGTCAGTGCAAGCCCCGATGGCCAGCACCACGTCGCGGATCTGCACCGAGGGGAGGATGCCTCCACACGACCCGACCCGGATCAGACGCTCCACCCCGTATTCGGTGATCAACTCGGTGGCGTAGATCGAGGCCGAGGGTATGCCCATGCCGGTGCCCATCACCGAGACCGGCACCCCTTGGTAGCTGCCGGTGTATCCGAGCATGTTGCGGACCTCGTTCACCTGCTCGACGTCGGCGAGGAATGTCTCGGCGATGTACCTGGCCCGGAGAGGGTCTCCGGGAAGCAGTATCGATGGGGCAAACTCGCCCTTCTGGGCAGAGATGTGAGGGGTGGGCATGGCTATCGACTCCTGAGGGTGAGGCTGACCGGCGTCAACTTATCGGATCGGCGAGGTCGACCGGCCAGGGGTATGGTCCCTCGCCAGATGCCCGAGCTCCCGCACTTCCCCGCCGACAAGCAGGAGCTGACCGAGGTCCTCGAGGGGTTGGGGGCCGCCCGTCTCCCCGGACTCCTCGGCCTGGAGCTGATCGAGCTCGACGTCGGCAGGGCCAGGATGCGTGTCGAGGTCGCCGAGAAGCACCTCGCCTCCAACGGATACCTGCACGCGGCGTCGGTGGTGGCCCTGGCCGACACCACGGCCGGCTACGGATGCGTGGCCAACCTCCCGGAGGGGGCGATCGGCTTCACCACCATCGAGCTCAAGTCGAACCACCTGGGCACCCTGCTCGAAGGGGCGTTGATCAGCGAGGGCACCATGGCCCACGGCGGCCGCACCACCCAGGTATGGGACGTGGTGGTCAGCGCCGAGGAGACCGGGAAGAAGATCGCCCTGTTCCGCTGCACCCAGATGGTGCTGTATCCGTGAGGGGGGCGACCTCCCTCAGACCCCCCGCCCGGGGCCAGTCTCCCCAACCGCTCTGAACCGGGTCAACAGTGTCTCGTGGGGAGGCGACCCAGGCCCTATCTAGGCTCCCGGGCATGACCGACCCATACGACTTCATCCTCAAACTGCGCGCCATCCGCGACTATCAGCCCAGGCCCCTCTCCGATGAGGATCTCGAGGCCATCCTGGAAGCGGCGCGATGGACCGGCAGCTCGAAGAACCGTCAAGACTGGTCGTTCATCGTCGTGACCGGAGACCGGCTCCAGGAGCTGGCCGAGCACGGCGACTTCACCGATCCGGTCCGTGCCTCCGCCGCCACCATCGTGCTGGTCAAGGAGGAGGGAGGGAACATGTTCGACATCGGCCGGGCGGCGCAGAACATCATGCTGGCGGCCAAGGCGGTAGGGGTCGCCTCCTGCCCGATCACGCTGCACCGGTCGGCGCAGGCGCGCGCCTTTCTCGGTGCGCCCGAGGGAACCGAGACCCGATACGCCGTCGCCCTCGGCTACCCCGGCACCGAGGCCCAACCTCGCCGTTTCGGGGGGCGGAAGCCGATCGAGGCCGTGGTCCGGCGTCAGCAGTACTGATTTCGGGAAACTCGACCGGAACACCGCGGCGACGGCACTAGCGTCGGGTGCCCATGGCGGAACCCCTCGTCCAGGCCCGCGGGCTCACCAAGCGATTCGGCGACTTCGTCGCGGTCGACGCCATCGATTTCGACATCGCCAAGGGCGAGGCGTTCGGCTTCCTCGGGCCCAACGGGGCGGGGAAGACCTCGACCATGAAGATGATCACCACGGTGAGCCCGATCACCGAGGGCAAGCTCAGCGTGTTCGGCTTCGACCCGGGCACCGAGGGTCGTGAGATCCGGAAACGGTTGGGCGTGGTGCCCCAGGAGGACAACCTCGACCTCGAACTGACGGTGCGGGAGAACCTGCTGGTCTACGGCCTCTACCACGGTCTGTCGCGCGCCGTGATCGGGCGTCGCATCGACGACCTGCTCGCGTTCGCGCAGCTCGAGGACAAGGC
>DASUSU010000263.1:0-2684 GCA_036374915.1 Acidimicrobiia bacterium
GCCCGCACGGGCTTCCATCAGACGACGATGGCCGACATTGCCGCTGAGGCGGGGGTGAGTGACACCCTGGCCTACCGCTACTTCAGTAGCAAGGACGAGCTGATAGAAGCTGCCATCCGTCGACACGACGACGTGGCCGTCGACGCCCTGGCGATTTCCTCCGATGGTGTCGAGGACTTCCGCGCCCTGGTGGATCTGCTCATCGGCACGAATGTCCGTCGCTTCGAGCATCCCGAGGAGATGAGGGCGACGATGGGTATGTACTTCCAGGTCTGGGCCGAAGCGCTGCACGATGACGACGCACGCGAGCAGGTGGTTGACCGTTGGCGGCACCACTTCGATATTGCCGAAGGCATGGTGCGACGGGCGCAGGCGGCGGAGCAGATCTCGTCCCGACTGGACCCCCGCGCAGTGGCCTGGGTCATGCTCGCCACCCACTACGGCTCGAACCTCCTTGCCGTCCTCGACCCTGAGGTCGACTTGGAGAAATCCAAGGAGGTGATGGTGGCGATGATCTTCGGTGAGTTCCTGGAGCAGACCGGCGGCGAAGCGAGCCAGAGCAGCCACCCTGATCGGAAGAAGGGATAGTCATGGAGACCCGCCCTCGGTCGGGCACGGCGCTGGTACTGGAGTTGAGTCAGGTGAGCCCGGTGGACCGGAGCCGGGTGGGGGCGAAAGCGGCCAATCAGGCGTCGCTCCTGCAGGCGGGATTCCCGGTGCCCGACGGTGTCGTACTCACCTCCAACGCCTACGTCGAGTTCGCTTCGATGAGCGCGCCGGATCCATCTGGCGAACGGACGGCGGAACGGCCCTCTGGTCCCGAGCTTCGCCACCTCCTCGCAGAGGTCCTGGGGGTCCTGGGTGGCGAACCGGTGGCGGTGCGCTCCTCGGGAGTGGCCGAGGACCTGCCTGAGGCCTCTTTCGCCGGGCAGTACGAGACATTGCTGGGCGTGAGAGGCCCCGACGCCTTGGAGGAGGCGGTGCGTCGCTGCTGGGCGTCTGCCGCCTCCGCTCATGCCGTCGCCTACCGGGAGGGTCACCGGAGGGGTGCCGCGGCGATGGCGCTTCTCATCCAGAAGATGGTGGCTGCAGAGGCGGCCGGAGTGGCGTTCTCGGCCAACCCGGTGACCGGTCACCGGGGTGAGGTGCTGATCAACGCCGTCCGGGGTTTGGGCGACCGACTCGTTTCGGGCGAGGCGTCGCCCGATCAATGGGTGGTGAGAGGCAGCGACTCCCGCTGCGAGACCTCTGCCGAAGACGCAATCAGCGCCGAGCAGGCGCAACAGATCGCCGAGATGGCCCGACGGGTGGAAGCCCACTTCGGCGCTCCCCAGGACGTCGAATGGGCCATCGCGAACGGCAGGCTCCAGCTTCTGCAAGCCCGACCCATCACCGCCCTTCCCGAACCCGCCATCGAGCCGATCCCCGTGCCCGTCGAAGTGCCGCCTGGCTTCTGGTTCTTCGACGGCAGCCATGGCAACTCTCACGTCCCCATCGACCGCTTCCTCATGGAACTGGTACGACCGTGCAGCCGGCGCTGGTGCGAGGAGTTCGGGTACCTGTTCGAGGGGATCGAGTTTCGACTGATCGGAGGCTGGCCCTACCAGCGCATGGTCCCTCTGGGGGATCGGGAAGGCCCGGCGCTCCCGAACTGGTTGATGTGGGTGCTCGTCCGGACGCTTCCAATGCTCAGGCGACGCGTCGCTCGAGCCGTGGAGGCCAACCGATTGGATCTGCCCGGCCGCTACATCGAACGCTGGTACCGGGAATGGCAACCGCAGATGGCAGAAGCCATCGCTCGTCTGCGTGACGTCGAGCTCTCCGGGCTCTCCGACAAAGATCTCCTGGGTCACTTCGGGGAAGCTCGTGAGCTGATGGCCACGGGGATATTGATCCACATGCGGCTCCACGGCGCCATGGCCCCCATCCTGCGTGAACTGGTCAGCACCTGTGAAGACCTCTTGGGCTGGGACACAGCCCGTGCGATGGAACTGGTGAGTGGCACCTCCTACAAATCGACCGAGCCGGCGCGGAACCTGCGGGTACTGGCCGACCTGGCCGCCCGCCGACCCACGGTTCGAAGCCTGCTCGACTATCGGGGTGGGGACACTTTGGAGCGGCTGCAAGCGGCTGATAACGAGTTTGCCGAGAGGTTCTCTGCGTACCTGCACGAGTACGGGTGTCGGGCTCTGGGGCATACCACGCTGGGCGAGGTGACCATGGCCGAGAACCCGTCGCTGGTGCTCAGCATGATCTCCGGGCAGATCGAGCTCGGGTACGACCCGCAGCAGGACTTCGAGGACAATGCACGGAAGCGAGCCGAGGCACTTCGGGAGGCCGAGACCCTGATCGGCGATCGCCCGGAAGACGTGAGATGGCTGCGTCGGGCCGTGGAGCGAGCGGAAAGGGCCTACCCGGTGCGGGAGGACAACGAGTTCTTCTGCTTCAGTTCGCCTCTCGCCCTGCTGCGATACGCCGTCCTCGAACTCGGCCGGCGTCTCGTCTCGCGAGGAGTGACCGATATCGCCGACGACGTCCTGTATCTCGAGATCGACGAGGCGGTGGCCGCCCTGGCCGAAGACACCGACCTCCGATCCCTGGTGCGACGGCGCCGGGGCGAACAGGCCTGGATCGATACCCATCCCGGCCCTCCCTCTTACGGGATGCCCCCTCCTGGCCCACCG
>DASUSU010000264.1:0-2975 GCA_036374915.1 Acidimicrobiia bacterium
ATCATGGATCTGGAGGACGTGCCCGCCATCGACGCCACCGGTCTAGTCGCGTTGGAGACCACCATCCAACGGCTCAACTCCCAGTCGGTGAAAGTGGTGCTCAGCGGGGTTCGGCCCCAGCCCCGACGCGCCCTGGACAAAGCCGGCTTCGACCAGAAGCCGGGTCTGCTCGAGATCACCGACGACACCACGATCACGTTGGACCGTTTCATCGGCTAGTCGCTACCAGGCGCCTCCGCCCCCGCCACCACCACCGCCCCCGCCGCCACCGCCGCCGGAGAAGCCGCCTCCGCCGCCGCTCGCCGAGGGTGGGGTGAACGCACCGGAAAGTGCCGAGTTGAGACCGGCGAAGGCGTTCTCGCTGCTGCCTCCCGAGTAACCGTAGTTGCCGAACCAGTAGATCGACGAGGTCGACTCCAGCTCAGGCGGGGCGTGGAGACGTGCCTGCTCCAGGACCTCCTGGGCGACGCCGAAGACGATTGCGTAAATCAAGAAGCGGTCCCACAGGTCGAGCGAGATCGGCGGCGCCTCTTCGAGACGGGAGAAATCGCTGAGATAACGACGGAAGGCGTCCCACCGCTCCGCTTCCAACGCGCCGTCCCTGGTCCTTCGCACCCGCACCCGGCGGAAGAGGAGGAAAACGAAGAGGGCGATCGCACCGATGACCATCCCGACGATGGTGAGGACTGCGATCGTCTCCCCGCCGGGGCGACCCCTCAGGATCTTGGGGAGGAGGAACACGGCACCGAAGATGAGCAGGACGACGGCGATGGCGGCGAGCCAGGCAACCCCGTTGCCCCGCTCGTCGAGCATCCCGGCCCGCTTGACCGAGCCGAGGACCCGTTCCCGAAAGCTCTGATAGGTCTTGGCGTTGGCGGCGGCGTCGTCACGGATCGCCCCCTTGAACTCGTGGAGGGGACGGGGACCGTCCTCGAGCACCCGGCGGATCACGGTGAGCACCGACTGTTCGTAGTCGCGCAGACCGGTTTCCTTTTCGGTGAGCTCGAGCGAAAGGTCGGTGATGGTCTCGGTGCGCAGACCGCCCCAGGTCGAACGCTCCACCTGGGTCGGGGTCGCCTTGATCGCACCCTGTCGGATCAGGTCGAACAGGGTGGCGGTGAACTCCTTCTCCGTGACCGCCCCCTGGGTGAGAAGAGCACCCACCTCGGCGGGGGGAAGCTCGCTCGGAGGCTCCTGCTCGTACTCGCGGTCATAGTCGATGCGTGGCTCCCGGCCGTACCCGACATAGACCAGGCCGCCCAGACCCAGCGAGATGGCGAGAGCGGACACCGATCCCCAGATCAGACCGGTGCGGGAGGCCGTGGCCGCATCGGACGCCTCTTCGGCGTACTCCTGCTCCTCGGCCAGGATCCGGTCGCGCCCGTTGCCGTCCACGGTCGTGGCCCCATCGGTCGAGGAGAGGAGTGCCGCGGGGATGACCACCCTCATCTCCACCCACTGGTACTCCGGGATGTCGCTCGCCTCCAGCGACGGGGAGACTTCGTCGTCGCCGAGAGAGGTCGAACCGTCGACTGAGTATGGATGCCCGAAGATCAGGACCTCACCCGGCACCGCCCCTGCCGGTATCACCATCCTGGCCCGAAGCCGATCTAGCCCGACCGACCACTGGTCGCCCCACACCTTGAGATTGACGTCGACCACGTCGTCGTAGGCGGTGGCCACCCCTGACATCACATAGTCGATCTGGAATGTCCGCTGCTCGTCACTGGATTCGTGATGCCAGACGATGCGGATGAAGTCGCCTCGCTCCTCCACGCCGTAGCTGCCCGCCGGCGAGGAACACCCCAGCTCGGTGCATGCCCCCGGCTGATAGGTGACCGACTCGTCGCTCACCGTGATCCGGTCGATGCTCTCCCCCGGCCCGAGCGGGATGTCGCGGTAGGCGCCTGAGAAGTCACCGGAGAAGTCGAATGTGATGCGTTCGGTGACGGAGAGGGACCCGTCCGAATTGACCACGATGTCGACTTCGGCGTCGGAGAGCCAGTACGACTTGGCGAATGCGGCCGTCGCCGGGGCGACGACGAGCAGGAAGACGATCAGGGCTCGGGCGAGACGGCCCAACTCAGAAGTCGACGGTCGGGGCCTCGACCGCCTCGGGGCCGGCTTCGAAGAACTCCCGGGTCCTGAACCCGGTCATGGCGGCAACGATGTTGGTCGGGATCTGCTGCACCCGGTTGTTGTAGGTGAGCACGCTGTCGTTGTAGATCTGGCGGGAGACGGCGATCCGGTTCTCGGTCTCGGCCAATTCGTTCTGCAGGTTCTGGAAGTTCTCCGATGCCCGGAGCTCGGGATACGCCTCGGCCACTGCGAACAGCTGGCGCAACGCCTGGGTGAGGAAGTTCTCGGCCTGGGCCTGCTCGGCCGGGCCGGTGGCCGCCTGGGCGGCACTCCTGGCCTGGGTGACCCGCTCGAACGTCTCCCGCTCGTGGGAGGCGTAGCCCTTGACCGTCTCGACCAGATTTGGGATCAGGTCGTAACGGCGCTTCAGCTGGACCTCGATCTGCGCCCAGGAGTTGTCGACACGATTGCGAGCCTGGACCAGCCCGTTGTAGATGACCACGAACAAGACGACCAAGACGGCCAGCACGACCAGGACGATGACGAGGGTGCTATCCATGGGCGGGGAGTCTAGAGGGGAGGCCATGCCGTCCGCAGAGTGGTGGTCATCGGGCAGAATGGCGCGATGACCTCGGAAGGCCGTTTCGCCGCGGTCATCACCTGCATGGACGGGCGGATCCAGACCCGGACCCTCGATCAGGTGATGACACGACTCGGGGTTCGCTTCGTCGACAACATCACCTCGACCGGGGCGGTGCAGCATCTCGACGGCGCCGTGACTGCGACCGGCGAGGGTCTGCTCCGCAGCTTGGCCGTCTCGGTCGAGGCTCACGGCACCACCCAGGTGGCGCTGGTCGCCCACACCCAGTGCGCAGGCAACCCGGTGGCCGACAGCA
>DASUSU010000265.1:0-11712 GCA_036374915.1 Acidimicrobiia bacterium
TGAAGGAGAGGGCGATCTTGGATTCGATACCGAGCCCGAGCCAGATTATGAGCAGAGGAGCGAAAGCGACCTTGGGCACGACGTTGAACGCAACCAGGTACGGCATCACCACGCCTCGAAGCAACGGCACGTAGACGAGGAGAATGGCGAGAGCGATGCCTACAACTATGGCCATCGCGAAACCTGCCATCGACTCGAACAGCGTGATCCAGGTGTTCTCCAGGAGGACGGGGAAAGAATCGATCATCTCCAGAGCCACCTCCGACGGGCTCGGCAACAGATAGGACCGGATCTCGAAGACACGGACCAATGCCTCCCATGCTCCGAAGATGACGACGAGGGCGATCGTGTGCGCTGCGAGCTTGTTGCGGGCGACGCTCCGAACGAATTCAAAGCGTCGTCTCTCGGTGGTCCCGTCCTCCCACACCTGGGCGACATGGGTCTCTGTCATGTCACCGACTCTGGCCCCGGTCATTCGCTTTCCCCGGTCTTCATCATCTCGCGCAGCTTCAGCGAGTACTCGGCGTACTTGGGCTGTTCGAAAGTATGGACAGTCCTTGGTCGGGGCAGGTCGTTCTCGATGACCCCTGCGACCTTCCCCGGTCGGGCGGTAAGGGCCACGACCCGGTCCGACAAGAAGAGGGCCTCGGAGATCGAGTGCGTGACGAGGACCACCGTTGTCTTCTGACCCATCCAGATCCGCTGCAACTCGAAGTTCATCGTCTCCCGGCTGATCGCGTCGAGTGCCCCGAACGGCTCATCCATCAAGAGGAGCGGCGGGTCGGAGAGCAAGGCCCGGCACAGCGAGACCCGCTGCTGCATCCCGCCCGAGAGCTGGTGGGGCAACGCCTCCTCGAATCCGGCCAGTCCGACCAACTCGAGCAGGGCCCTCGCCTCGTTGTCCGCCTCGGTCTTCGGGATGCCGAAGATCTCAGCTGGGAGAAGGACGTTCTGGAGCACGGTCCTCCAGGGGAGGAGCGTTGCGCTTTGGAAGACCATCCCGATCCCGCCGGGGCGATTGATGTCCGATCGACGTCGCACCTTGCCGGCCGATGGCTGAATGAGACCGGAGAGGATGTTGAGAAGCGTCGTCTTCCCACTCCCGCTGGGCCCGACCAGGGTGATGAACTCGTTCTCGTAGATGTCGAGTGTGATGTCGTCGAGCGCGTTGACCACCGAATTCGGCGATCGAAACGTCTTGATGACGCCGTTGAGCCCGGCGATCATCGTGCCGGCAGCGTGATCGGACTTCTCCGATGCCGATGTGTCCCCCACGGCGTCGAAGTCCGGCGCCAGGCCCTCTGCAAAACCCATTTATGGTGCTCCCCTGCGGTTCCCCTCGACCACGCAGTGTAGTCGTCAGGGGTGGTGCGGAGTCAAGAGGTCGCGGCATGGGTCGCTGGACCCATTTGCCCTGCCGCGGCCTGAAAACAGGGGTGCCGAGCCAAAGTTTCCGGTTGCCGCACCACGGTCGCGTTGCTACTTTGAGTGGCAGTTATCGAGGGGCTAAGAGGGAGGGCGTTCCAAGTGCAGGCCGAAGTGACCGACATCGGTGTGGTTCAAGCGCGTCGCAACGAGGCGGGCAATCGTGAGCGGGTCGCCGCGGTGGCGGCGCAACCGACGGGGCCACACCGCTCCGAACCGGACATGTTCGAGGAACAGGTCCGCCTGCGACCCGACGCGGTGGCCATCAAGTCCCATTCGGCACAGCTCACCTACGCGGAGCTCAACCGCTGGGCCAATCGGGTCGGCCGAGCCATTGTCGAGAGAATCGGCGCTGACCAGCAGCCGGTAGCGGTGACCCTGGGCAACGACGCCAGCCACATGGCAGTGATGCTCGCTGTGATGAAGTCGAACAACATCGTCCTCGCCATCAACCCGGAAGACCCACCGGAGCGCGCCGCCCAGATCTGTGGCATCGCAGGCGCCAAGCTCTTCATCGGCTACGAGTCCTGGCTGGCGGACGCCGGCGACTTTGCCCCCGAAGGCGTCCAGATCGTGCCCGTCGAGAACCTGGGAGATGGTCTTCCGGACACCAACCTCGACCTGGACATCGACCCGGAGAGCTTCGCCCGACTGATCTTCACCTCCGGCTCGACCGGTGCCCCCAAGGGAGTCCCCAAGGAGCATTGGAAGGACGGGCACGGCACCTTGCACCCGTATTCCAACCTGGGACCGGCGGACAAGGTCGCACAGCTCGCCCCACCCAGCTTCGCCGCTGCCCCCGCATACATCTCCTACGCCCTGCTCGCGGGTGGGGCCCTCTGTCTCTACGACGTGAGGAAGGAGGGCTTGCACCGCCTGGCCGATTGGATCAACGACAACGAGATAACGGTCCTGGGCATGGTGCCTTCCTTGTTCCGACGTCTCCTCGAGATGGTCCCCGAAGGTGTCACCTTCCCCACGGTTCGGCTGGTGATGGCCGGCGGCGAGGCGCTGCTGAAGGGCGATGTCGAGCTGTACAAGCGCCATTTCCGCAAGGGAAGCGAGTTCATCAACGTCCTCGCCTCCACAGAAGCCGACGTGGTGACTCGCTACCTGATCGACCACGACACGGTGGTCGAAGACTCCTATGTGCCGGTCGGGTACGCCGACTCCGATGTGGACCTGATCCTCCTCGACGACGAGGGCGCCCAGGTCGGGTTCGACGAGCCCGGGATGCTCTATGTGCGGAGCCCTCGTATCGCCAGCGGGTACTGGAACAACCCGGAGCAGACCGCCAAGTCGTTCGTGCCCGACCCGACCGGAGCGCCCGGCATCGTCTACCGGACCGGGGACATGGCGATCCTGAGGCCCGACGGGTGCCTCCTCTTCCTGGGAAGAAAAGACTTCAGGGTGAAGGTGCGTGGATACGGTGTGGACCTGACCGAGGTCGAGCGTGCCCTTCTCGGTGTCCCCGGTGTCAGGGAGGCGGCGGTGATCGCCAAGCAGAAGGGCGACGAGGCCAGGCTGGTCGCCTACCTCTCGCACAACGGCTCGAACGGCACTCTCGACAAGGGCGAGGTGCGGGCCGCCCTGCTCAAGAAGCTCCCCGACTATGCGGTCCCGACTGCGTATGTCGTGCTCGACGCGCTCCCGCTGACCGATCGGGGGAAGGTCGATCGCAAGGCCCTGCCCGATGTCGACGAGGTCGGTCCCAGCCGGCGCAAGGAGCCGGTGCCGCCGCGCACCGACCTGGAGCGGACGCTGGTCGAGATCTGGCAAGAGGTACTCGGTGTCACCGGGATCGGGATCGAGGACCACTTCTTCGACGAGCTTGGCGGCACCTCGATCCAGGGGCTCCAGACGTTCGCCGCGTTGGCGACACGCATGGACCTCGACCTGGCCCCGACCACGCTCCTCCAGGCTCCGACGATCGCGACCATGGCCGGGATCATCGAGAGCGGAGCGGGACAGCCCCGGTACACGTCGCTGGTGCCGGTGCGACCGACCGGTACCAAGACCCCGTTCTTCTGCGTCCACGGCGGTGGCGGCGGTGTGTTCTTCGTCCGTGACATCGCCAATCACATTCCCGAGGACAGACCGGTGTACGGTCTCCAGGCGGCCGGGTTCTCGACCGGAACCCCGGGCGTGTACCGCCCGGTGCAGGAGATAGCCGCCCGCTATCTGGCCGAGATCAGGGACGTCCAGCCCAACGGCCCATACCTGCTCGGCGGTCTGTCGTTCGGCGGTCTGGTCGCCTACGAGATGGCACAGCAGCTGCTCCAGCAGGGAGAGAAGACAGCGCTGCTCGCCATGCTCGACACCAAGCTGTGGCAGCTGGCGGAGGAGGATCGGGAGGATCCGAGGCGCCACCTGAAGCGGATGAGCGAGATGGGGCTCGGCCAAAAGGTGTGGTACGTGATCGGCGGCATCGGACGGCGGGCCTACCGCAAGTACCGACAGATCCGGGTCATGATCTCGCTGCGCGCCTTCCACCGGTTGCCCAAGAACCTGAGGAAGTTCCACTACTTCCCGCTGTTCGCCGACGCGACCAGGGAGTACCGGCCCGATCCCTACCCCGGAGACGCCCTGTTCATCAGCGAGAAGGACTCCTCCGAGGAGCAGACCGAGCATTGGACCCCGCTGATTCAGGGTGGCATCGAGATGTACGAGATACCGGTCGGGCACTTCGACCTCGTGGTCGAGCCGCACGTCGGGGTGCTTGCCGGATACCTGGTCGACGCATTCGACCGGGTCGACCCCTGACCGAGCGCATGGCATCGGTGGACATTCGCGAGTCGAGGACGAGCCTCGCCCTGGGCGAGGTTCATGTCTGGCGAACGAGGCTGTCGGCGTCCGCCGGGCAGGTGAGCCTGCTCAGCGCCGATGAGCAAGAGCGGGCCGACCGGTTCCGATCTCATCACGATCGGAGTCGTTTCATCGCGGCTCGCGCCCTGCTCCGACAGCTCTTGGGGGACTATCTCGGGGCGCCCCCCGGGGAACTGGCGTTCGGCTACGGGGCGCACGGGAAGCCGAGGGTGGAATCGGACCAGGCGATCACGTTCAACCTGAGCCATGCAGCCGACATGGCCCTCATCGCCTTCGCGCGGGAGAACGACCTCGGAGTCGACCTGGAGAGCGCCGCGGTGTTGCTCGATCCGGAGTCGGTGGTCCAGCGTTGCATGTCCAAGCGGGAGCGCCGGCTTCTCCACCGTGTCCCCGCCGAGACCAGGGACGAGGCGATCCTCACCACCTGGGTGAGAAAGGAAGCGGTCGCCAAAGGGAGAGGCGAGGGGCTCGGCCTCCCATTGGCCGGGATCGGCACCCGCCCCGGCGTCCCCGCATCGGGTCAACCTGTGATCGTTCGCACCTCCCGGCGGGACAAGTGGTTCGTATGGGACCTGCCGGTGGGAGGGGGAGCCGCCGCCCTGGCCAGCCGGAGACGGGATATCTCGATCAGGCTGTTCGACCATCCCGGCACCGTCATCGACCTGACGGGATCAGACCCATTGCCTTCGAAGGACACTTCGGTCAGTCTGACTCCGTGACATCGGACCGACGAGACCACAATGCCATCTGATACTCCACTGGTCTCGGTGTTGATGCCGGCGCTGAATGCGGCGGAGACCATCGAGGCGGCAATCGGTTCGGTCTTCGCCGGCAGCGACGTGCCCGCCGAGATCCTCGTCGCCGACGACGGGTCCACCGACGGGACCGTCGAGATGATCGGGTCGATGAACGACGACCGGGTCAAGCTGCTGTTCACCGGTGGGCACCGGCTCGGGGCGAACGCCGGGCGAAACGTCGGCCTCGACGCGGCCAGGGGCGAGTGGATCGCCTTTCTCGATCCCGACGACACCTGGCTCCCCGGCCGGTTGACCGCCCTGCTCGACGTGGCGGGACGAACCGGCTCCGACTGGATCGCCGACGACATCCTGGTGGTCTACGTCGATTCGGGGAATCAGGTGCGGGCCACCTCGACTCTGTTCGCCCAGAGAGGACTGAGCGTCTCCGGAACCCGTCCGCTGTCGCTGGAGGACCTGATCCGATACGACCTGGGCGTTCTCCAGCCGCTGATCAGGCGGTCCCTGCTCGAGGACCCGAAGATCCGCTTCCCCGGACCGGCCACCAGCGACTTCCTCTTCTCCTTCTGGTCGCTGGATGCCGCCGGTGGCGGCACCCTGGTCGGCGATGCGATGTACCGCTACGTCAAGGCGGAGACCCAGCAGACCATGTCGCACGCCTCGCCGGCGTTCTGGCTCGATTCGGTGGAGAGCACGGCCGACCTGCTCGCCGACACCCAGGCCTATCCCCCCGAGATCGTCCGGGCACTGGAGAAGCGGCTCCGCGGATCGATGCGCCGATACGACTACCTGAAGGCCAGGTCGGAACTGCGGGAGCGAGAGATCCCCGCCGCACTGGGGAGACTGCTCCGGAACCCGTCGGTGCTGGCGGTGGTCGCCGAGTCCGCCGCCCGCCGCATCGGGGCATTGCGGAGAACGACGGCAGAGGACGGCGGCAGCGATGTCTGACCCGATACGCGTCCTCCACGTCATCGACCAACTGTCCGGAGGCGGCGCCGAGGTGTCGCTGGTCGAGTACCTGTCCAACGCCGCCGCCGACGAGCGGGTCACCCACGAGTTGATCGCGTTGAACGGGCGCGCCGAGACCGTCGAGGTGGCGAGACTGCTCCCCTGGGAGGTCACCGTCGCTCCACCCGGCCGGCGCCCACGCCCGTCCGACGTGCGCTACGTCCGTGACGGCATCGCCCGGTTCCGTCCCGACCTGGTGCACTGCACGCTGGTCCGGTCCACCTTCGCCACCAGCGCCGCGCTGCGGGGGCTCGACCTGCCCATGCTGGTCAGTCTCACCTCGGTCCACTATGACGTCGAAGACGCCGCCGGTTCGCTGAAGCAACGTCTCGGTCTCCGACTCAGCCACACCATCCACGGCGCCCTCCTCCGCCGAAGCCGGGTCAGGTTCCACGCCGTGTCCCAGCCGGTGGCGGACAAGGCGGTCGAGGTGTTCGGGCTCGACCCGGCACGGATCTCGGTGATCCCCCGCGGTCGTCCCGATCCCCGTCTTCGCCTCACCGTCACACGGGAGGAAGTGAGGCGGCGCTTGTCGATACCTCTCGACGCCCCGGTGATCATCACCGTGGCCCGTGAGCACCTGATCAAGAACCATCTGGCCCTGCTCGAAGCGGCGGACATGCTCCGCCGCGACATGCCCGGGCTCCGCGTCGTGCTGGTCGGGGGGGCGAGCACCGGCAGCGGGGTCATCGATCAGGCGATCAGGGAGAAGTCACTGGGCGATGCAGTGCTCCGCCTCGGTCATCGCGATGACGTTCCCGACCTGCTCGGGGCATCGGACCTGTTCGTGAGCACGTCGATCTCCGAGGGTCTGCCCGGGGCGATCCTCGAAGCCATCGGCATCGGTCTCCCCGTTGTCGCCTTCGACGTCGCCGGGGTCAGTGACGTGCTCGAGGTGGGTCACCCGGGGCTGGTCCCGTTCGGTGACGTCGACGGCCTCGCCCGCCGTATCGGCGAGACCCTGGCCGACCCCGGCCGGCGAGCGGACCTGGGATCAGCGAACAGGGCGAGGTTCGAGGAGTCGTTCGAGATCGGCGGCTACGTGCGACGCGTCGGCGACCTCTACTCGACACTGGCACCGGATCGTCGAAAGGCGGCAGACCATGTCCCGGACTGAGGCGGCGACATCGGCCCGAAATGGGTCGGGCGACCCGAAAGGACCACCGGCACCCGTAGTAGCCTGGGAGCTCGCGGGGGGAGGGACTCGGTAGTGCGAGGGATTTCAAGGTGAGCGCTCACGGCGGCCGGGAGGCAACTGTCCGCGTCAGTGGGCTGTCCAAGAGCTACTACCCGTCTCCGGGTTGGATGCGTCTCCTCGTCCGCTCCAACATCCAACGGGAGGTTCGGGCGCTCGACGACATCAGCTTCGACGTCGGTCCCGGTGAGATCTGTGCCGTGGTCGGTCCCAACGGCGCCGGCAAGACCACCACCTTCCGAATCCTCACCGGTCTGACCACCCTGACCTCGGGCGAGGCAACCGTGATGGGCTATGACTGCGACAAGGAATCGGTGGCGATCCGCCGCGTGGTCGGCTGGATGCCCGCCGAGGACCGCAGTCTCATCATGCGCCTGTCCTGCGCCGAGAATCTCCACTTCCACGGCCGACTGCAAGGGCTCAAGGGCGAAGACCTCAAGCGTCGCATCCGCGACACCCTGTCCAAGGTCGGTCTCGCCCATGCCGCCGAATCGTCGGTCTTCGCCCTCTCCGCCGGCATGCGCGCCCGACTCCAGCTGGCGCGCGCCCTGCTCCACGATCCCAGAGTCCTGATCCTGGACGAGCCGACCGGCTCGGTGGACCCTGTGGCCTCACACGAGCTGCTGAACCTGATCATCTCCATCGTCGAGGAGCAGCGGCTCGCGGCCCTGATCAGCTCTCATCGTCTCGAGGAGATCGAGGCGCTGCACTCCCACGCCATCCTCCTCGACAAGGGGCAGATTCGATACGACGGCGACCTCGACACCCTTCGCCTCGATCTGGACCGTCCGCTGCTCGAGCTGGTCTTCGCAACCGCCGATGCAGCGCGTCTGGCGGTCAAGGAGATCGAGGCCCCGGGACTCGGTGACGTGATCTCCTCCGACGATTCGATCGTCCAGTGCGTGTTGGCGCCGGGTGTCGGCGTCGGCCAGGTCCTCAACACGCTCAATCCGATCCTGGCCGAGGTGGAGCACGTCAGGGAGTTGCGCACCCCGCTCCGGGATCTCCTCGCCCAGATGTACCGCCGGGACGAGACGCCGACGGAGGACGACGAATGAGCACCCGCACCCACGAGGACCGCAAGGTGGGCATGGGGTCGATCTCCTCCGCCTTCCTCCGCATGGACGCAATCGAAGACGTCAGCTATCCCCTCTCGCTGATCCTCGGTGAGCTCGGGGTGATGGCCCCCGTCTTCATCTACTTCTTCATCGGCGAGCTGGTGCCGAGCAGCCCCGAGATCGGCGACGACTACTTCACCTTCGCCGTGATCGGCCTCTGCGTCTCCACGATCCTGCAGGCGGCTTTGGGCGGCTTCGGGGGAAGCCTGCAACGGGCGCAGAACCGGGGCACCTTCGAGACCCTCCTGGTGGAGCCGGTCCCGTGGACCTTCCTCCCCTTCGCCATGAACCTGTGGCGGGTCATCCTGGGGTTCCTCGGTGGGGTCCTCATCTTCTCGCTCGGCTTGCTCCTCGGCGCCGACTATGTGATCTCGGGGATCCCGGCGTTCATCCTGCTCCTGATCCTCGGCGTGCTCGCCAGCATGGGGATCGGGATCCTGGCCGCGAGCCTGATGGTCCTGGCCAAGAGGTCCCAACCCGTTCTCACCCTCTACGGGCTTGCCGCCTCGCTCCTCGCCGGGGCCCTGTTCTCGGTCGACCAGCTCCCCTCCTACTTGCGGGCGCTGAGCTGGGCCATCCCCCACACCTACGTGATCAACTCCGCCCGCACCGTCCTCATGGACGACCCGGGGTCGTTCTCGATCTCGTTCGCCTCCGCCGCCCTCGCCCTCACCATCTTCAACGTGGTGGTGTTCACCGGGGGGCTCTGGCTGTTCAACCGCTCCCTCCAATACGCCCGCAAGATGGGAATGCTCAGCGGCTACTGATCCCCGCCGGGGTCTGCGCTCACCCGACCTCTGCTTCGATCTCGGCCCGGGCCCGTCTCCCCCGGCTCGACCAGGAACGCTGGTCTTCGAGAACCTTGAGCAGCTTGGAGAGCCGAACGAAGCGATAACCGGGTCGCCCGGTGACGTCCGGATCCCCGTATCCCTCGATCAGGGCAGCGAGCAGCGGCGCGGTCATCGCCGGCGGGATCGCCGTGTCGTATTCGATCCGAAAGGCGAAGTGGGCGAGATCGAAGCCGCGCTGTCTCAGCGGCCAGGTGAAGTCGATCAGCCCGATCCGGTCGCCGTCGAGGAGGAGATTGGTCGAGCTGAAGTCACCGTGGCAGTACACCATCGGGAGCGGCTCATCCATCATCCCCGACTCCAGCTCGGCCATTCTCCGTTCCAGCCGCTGCATCGTGGCTGGAGGGAGAATCGAGTCGACCCGGGCGAGACGCCGGTCGACGGCCGACTGCGATGGCCCCTCCGGCTCGACCGGATCCGTGGTGCACTGCTCGATCAGGCGTGCCGCACGCCCGGCCAGGATCAGTGGTCCCACGGCGCCGGCCCGCGCCTCCCGGGTCAGGGCGTGGCGCCAAACCTTCCCCATCGCCTCGCCGGCAACGGCCAGGGTCACCACGGCGAGAACGTCGGGGTCGACCGCAAGGGCCCGGGCGAAGGTGATGCCCTCGCCTGCGACGAGCGCCGCCAGTCGCTGCTCCAGCTCCATGCTTCGAATCAGGCCGGAGCGGACCGTCGCCACCCATCTCTCCCGCCGCTCCCCCGTATAGGGAGGGGGATGGGAGACCTTGTAGTAGGCGTCGGTGGGCGCTGCCGCCTCGACCCGGTGGGCACGAAGCAGGAACAGCGTGGAGCGGGGCCGCTCGATCCGGCCGAGGATCTCCCAACGCGTCGCTTCGGAATCGAGAGAGCCATCCGGTCCGTCCAGCGATGCGGCCGCCCTGCGCAGCAGGTCCGGGTCCGGGGCGGCCGGTCGCTCCGGCTCCCACGCGGCGGCGCTCATCGTCCGGTTCCGTTGACGAGGAGGGGGCGACCTGGGCTGTGGCGTCCGGGCATCAGGTCCACCCCGGGGAGGCTAGCGGTGACTCCGGCCCCCGAGACCCCGGCCCATATACTTCGGGCACGGTGGAGGACTACCCGGTCGGCTTGGTGGGCTCCGCAACGCCGGAACAGGAGCGGGTGATGGGAATCTGGGAGCGCTACGCCGGGGCGAGGAAGAACATGGTCCGCGCCGGCTTCGACCTCTACCGAAGCGTGGAAGGCCGGGTGAGCCCCTCGATCTCGACCCCACCCCGGGCATTTCGGTCCGGGAGGTCGTACCAGCGGGTCGAGGTGCCCGGGCCCCACGTGGCGATCACCTTCGACGACGGGCCCCATCCCGACAACACCCCCCGCCTGCTCGACATCCTCGCCGAACGGAAGGTCAAGGCCACCTTCTACCTGATCGGCGAGCCCGTCACCCGGCATCCCGACGTGGTGCGGCGGACCCTGGCCGAAGGCCATGAGATCGGCAGTCATACCTGGAGCCATCGGTTTCTCACCACCCAGACCGCCCACGGCATCGCCGGAGAGCTCACCTCCACCCATCAGGCGATCGAAGACACGATCGGGGTTGCCCCCACCTCGTTGCGACCTCCCTATGGCGCGGTCACCGGCGCGATGAGCCGCTGGATCGACCATCAGTTCGGGTACCCCACCGTTCTCTGGTCGGTCGACGCCGCCGATTGGGAGGATCCGGGGGCAAAGACGATCACCGAACGGCTGGTGGAACGGACCACGGCCGGCTCCATCATCCTCAACCACGATCCTCTCACCCCGACCGTGGACGCAATGACCGAGACCCTGGATCGGCTCCTCGAGCGCGGTTTTGTTTTCGTCACTGTCAGTGAGTTGATCGGATTGGCCGCCGGTCCGACGAATCGCCAGCAAGATCAGGGTGATTTCACGAACTGACCCTGGTGGCCGGCCACCGAGCGTCACCATTTTTCATTTGCTTAGTGCGACCCGGCCAGTTACGTTGCCGCCCGTGGGGGTTCGACACATCGGGCCTAATGGAAAAGCGCTGGGAGTGCACCGTGTTTAGAAACGTCCTTTTGTCGATTGTTCTTCTCGCGTCCTTGGTCGTATCGCCTCCGGCGACGGCCGAGGCTGCCGACCCTGGGCCCGACGCCCAGTCCATCGATCTCGATATCCAATCCGTCGACAGCGATGCCGTCACCGATCGGGTCGGTCTGGTCGACCCGTCTACCGGTGTCTGGTTCGTGAGAGGCCAGAACGGCGCCGTCGCCAGCTTCTTCTACGGGAATCCTGGTGATGTCCCGTTCGTGGGTGACTGGAACTGTGACGGGATCGACACGCCCGGCCTGTACCGCCAGACCGACGGGTTCGTCTATCTGCGCAACTCCAACACCCAAGGGCCCGCCGACATCAGATTCTTCTTCGGCAACCCCGGAGACTTCCCCCTGGCCGGAGACTTCGACAACGACGGATGCGACACCGTCTCGATCTACCGTCAGTCCGAAGCCCGGATCTACATCATCAACGCGTTGGGCGCCAACGACGGCGGTCTGGGAGCAGCCGACTTCTCCTACATCTTCGGC
>DASUSU010000266.1:0-4795 GCA_036374915.1 Acidimicrobiia bacterium
GAGTCGGCATCCACCCTCGATCTACCGCTGCAGCCGGCAGTCGCGGTGGCCCTCGTCGCTGCATGGATTCGGTCCCCAGCGGGTAGGTCAGGTCGAGCGTCGCAGCAACGGCGTCCCGAGCGATGATGCGGCTCGGAGAACGAAGACGAGGAGACACCATGTGCTACACGTGCGGATGCAAACTGCCCTATGAGGATCACGGTGACCCGGCCAACATCGTCGAGCGCCACCTCGAGGCCGCCGGCCGGACCGACACCATCGAGGGCGCCGGGGTGGAAGCGGCCAAGGAGAACCTCCTGGAGTTGATCCAGTTGCAGCGAGACGCGGGCGAACTGTCCGAGCCAAAGCAGGACTACAACCAGTGACGTAGGTGGGTCCCGTGGGACTCGAACCCACAACCAACGGGTTAAAAGTGCGTCGGACGCTGTTGCGTCCTGTCCCGTCTGGGCGCGTTCTGTGCGGTGGTGCCAGACTTTTCGGGCCAGTATCAGCACTGGTCGTGTCCTCCTGAGTCGTGCTTTTGCGCCCAGTGCGTTTGCATTTCGGTTTGCAGTGCCCGGCATGGCTTCTTCGTCGCCTTAGGCCTGTTTACGTCGGAGGCAAGGGACGCCCAATGCGATTCCTCAAGTCCGTCGCTGCAAGGCCCTGGCGTAGGCTTCTGTGACCGAGAGTCGATCTCCTTGAGAGTCGAAACAGCCCAAAGCCTCTGGTCACAGGCTGCAATGAGCGGTACGGGTCGCGCGAAAGGAGGGCGCAATGACGCGACTCACATGGAGAGACGGAGTCGCCACCGTTCTGGTCGGTGCGGGAGTGGCGCTCTACGTCCTGTGGCTGAACGGCGCTGAGCTGGCCGGACCCAGGACTATCGCAGGGTTCGTTCTCGGCTTCGGACTGGCAGCATCCCTGATAGCCGTCGTGTACGGGGTCGGTGCCGGACTTCTGCAAGCGCCGAAGGTGTACCTCGCCGTCGCCTCACTTCTCGGACTCCTGGCCCTGGTGGCGGGTGTCGTCGCAATCACCAGCATCAACGAGACAATGCTCGCAACGCTGGTGGCAGCGACCTTCGGGATGTGGCTGATGGCCACTATCCGGCACGCGGTCACCGAGTTGCCGCGGGACGATCGGGCACCTCGGCCTACCTCGACCATGACCCACTTCTAGTCAGAGTGTCGGTCGAATGCATCCGACTGACCACGAGTAGTGGGTCCCGTGGGACTCGAACCCACAACCAACGGGTTAAAAGCCCGCTGCTCTACCAATTGAGCTAGAGACCCGGGGCGACGACTCACCTGGGAACCGCACCTGCCACAGGATACCGGTGCCGCTCCTCTCACCTGCTCAGGGACCGCGCGGGTCGACGGTCGGTGTCCGCCGCAATCGGATCTTCGGGTAGGGTGCCGTCGAGGTCGAGAGCAGAGGTCGGTATGGAGTTGTTGACGATTGCGGCTCTGGGAATCGCGGTGGTTTCGGCCTTCCGCGGCACCTGGTCTCCGTGCGGGGTCTCGATGCTGTCATCGATAACCCCCCTGTCGGAAAAGGGCCGGGGCAACCGCTACTGGGCGACCGTCACCTGGTTTGTCCTCGGCGCTGTCCTCGGTGGGGCGACATTGGGCGCGGTGGCCGGTTTGGGCGCTCTTCTGGTCTCCGCCACAGCGATGACCTACGCGGCCTCGGCCGTTCTCGTCCTCGTCGCCGGTCTGATCACGGTCGCCTCCGATCTCGGCGTCGGGGGGTTCCGGCTTCCCGCCAACCCCCGTCAGGTGGAGCGGACCTGGCTCGACCGGTTCCGTTCCTGGGTGTACGGGCTCGGATTCGGATGGCAGCTGGGTGCCGGTGTGGCCACTTATGTGATGAGCTCCAGCATCTACCTCATGGTGGTGACCGCTGCCGCCACCGGTGAGCCGCTGCCAGCCATGGGGATCGTCACCCTCTTCGGTCTTCTCCGCGGGCTGGCGGTTCTTCCCGCGTTCAGGGTGAACACGCCGGCCGACCTGACGGCGCTGCATCGTCGCATCGAGCGCTTCCGGCCACTCAGCCGCGCGTTTGCGGTCATCGCCCAGATCGGGGTCCTGGCCACCGCCGCCACCGTCCTCGGCGGCGTTGTCGCCGGTCTGGTCGTGGCTGCCGTGTTCCTGGTCGTGACCTGGATGTTGCACGACGGTCTCGAGGACCCTGCCCCGAGGCAGAGACGACAGGCCCAACCCGCCACCGGGCTGCAGCCGCTCTCCAACCCGCCCAGCTGAGCCTCAGGCGTCCACCGGCCGTGCCCGGCTCACCCCGATGCCGCTCAGGGTGTCGGCTCCGAAACGCTCGATCTCCTTGGCCAGGTCGAGGCGACGTGAGGTCATCTCGATGTCGTCGGTGAGCATGTCGGCAGGGACCAGCCATGCGATCTCGAACTCGAGGCCGTCGGGGTCCTTGCCGTACACCGCCTTGGTCGTGCCGTGGTCGGTCGCACCGACCAGGGCGCCCTCCTCGGAGAGGCGGGCACCGATCTCGGCGAGGTCGGCCAGGGTGTCGACCTCCCAGGCGAGGTGATAGAGCCCGACTGCCTGTCGCCCGGCCGGTGAGTCGGCGGCACCTTCGCCGATCGAGAACAGCCCCAGGTCGTGGTCGTTGCTAGACCCTTCGGCCTGCATGAACACCGCCCCCGGGAAGGGCAGGGGCAATCGCTTGAATCCAAGCACCCTGCCGTAGAACTCTGCGGAACGCTCGGCATCCCTCACATAGAGGACGGCATGGTTGAGGCGATGAATCGACATTTGCCTTCTCCCGTTTCAAAGACGCTGTGTTTGCGGACACTAGCTCCAAGGTGGTTGAAGGTTCAAATATTCCCGGCTATCCTCACACCATGCCCACTCCATTGAGCCGGACCGAGTTGAGAGCCTGGTTTCGTCTGGCCGGGGGGATGAGATCGCTGCTCAACGCCCTCGACCGCCAACTCCGGGACGAGGCCGGGATGACCCACGACGACTATGAGATCCTGAGTCGGCTGCACCGGGCTCCCGAACGGAGCCTGCGGATGACCAGCCTGGCCCGAGACGTCGGTTTCTCGCCCAGCCGGCTCTCCCATGCGGTCAACCGGATGGAGATGGCAGGGTGGATCAGCCGCCAACCCTGTCCCACCGACCGCCGCGGCACCGAGGCCACCTTGACCGAGCTCGGGGTGAAGGTGGTCGAAGACGCCTCGTCGGCTCACCTGGACCTGGTGAGGAAGTTGGTCTTCGACGTCGTCGGCGGGGAACGGGCGGGGGCGACCGCCGAGGCCATGGACGAGATCGGCCGGGCGGCCCGGGGGGATAAGAACTGAGGCGGCGGCGGCGCATCCCCCGCCGCCTAATACCCTGCCCGGGGTGAGCCGCATTCGCTTCGGGGTCTCCCGACTCCCTCCCGATGGCGACGATGCCGGATTCCTCGACGAGATCGTCGAGAAGGGTCATCGCGCCCTGGAGCTGCCCTTCGTCGACGGTTTTCCCTGGAAGGAGAAGCGTTGTCAGACCTTTGGTGAGCTGGCGGCTGCCCGGGACATTCGCCTCTCGGTCCACGCTCCCTACTTTGCCGGTCTCACCCTCCCCGACGAGGACCGGGGCAAGCAGTCGCTGGCCGCCCTCGAGCACACCATGAAGCTGGGGCGATGGCTGGGCGCGCCGGTGATCGTGGCCCACTTCGGGTCCAACTACTCCGAGGACCCCGAGGTCTTGATGGACCGGATCCGGTCCCGTCTCGATCAGGTGGCGCCAAAGGTGGACGGGATCGGGGTGGGAATGGGTCTCGAGACCGCCGGAAACAATCGGTCCTTCGGAAGTCTCGGCGACATCGCCGTGCTCGCCGCCGAGTACTCCTTCGTCCGTCCTGTGGTCGATTGGGCCCACGTCCACGCCATGACCGGGGGAGGGCTCACCAGCAGGGAGGCGTTCGCCTCGGTCCTCGCTTTCATCGAGTCCAACTTCCCCGGCTGGATGATCGCCCCGCTTCAGACCCAGTTCTCGGACAACGAGTTCGGGGCGGGCGGCGAGATCCGTCACATCCCCTACGGCGAGGGGACCCTGCGGGTTGGTCCGCTGATCGAAGCGGCCGAGCAGGCGGGGATCTCGATGACCGTCATCTCCGAGGCCCGGGACCCGGTCAGTCACGACCTGATCTGGGAGGAGGCCAGGTCCCGGATCGCAGCGCATCCTGCCGGATCCGGAGGTCGCCCGATCTCGAGTGCCGACGTCGCCTTCCCTTCGCCGGTCAGTGCGGTGCAGAAGGGGGAGCACTTCACCCCGAAAGGTCTCGACCGGCCGGTTCGGCTCTCCAATGTCGACAAGGTGTTCTTCCCCGACGAGGGATACACCAAAGGCGACCTGATCCAGTACTACGCCTCGGTGGCGCCGGTGTTGCTTCCCCATCTCGAAGGGAGGCCGATCTCGATGAGCCGGTACCCGGACGGGATCGGCGGTCCTTCGTTCTACGAGAAGCGTGCGCCCGGGCATCAGCCGGAGTGGATGAGGACCACCCCGGTCGAATCCGACTCCCAGGGCGGGACCATCGACTTCCTGCTCGCCGACTCCGCCGAGGCGCTGATGTGGTTCGCCAACATGGGCTGTATCGAGGTCCACCCCTTCCACTCCCGCGAGGGGCGGCTCGACTTCCCCGATTACGCGATCTTCGACTTCGACCCGGCGGAAGGCTCGAGCTGGGGCCAGGTGGTGGCGGGCGCCCGGTTGCTCGAGGTCGCCCTCGGTCAACTCGGCCTGAGCGGGTATCCCAAGCTCTCGGGGTCGAGAGGGCTCCATGTCTATGTCCCCTTGGA
>DASUSU010000267.1:0-2640 GCA_036374915.1 Acidimicrobiia bacterium
GGGCCACGTCGGTCTCCGGCATCAGCCCGAACTCGGCCGAGGCGAGAGCGGCCAGATAGCCGGTCACGCCTTCCCGGAGCCGGACCGTCCCCTCGGTACGGCACAGGTCGCAGATCACTCCCCCGCCCCCGAACGAGAACCGGTGCAGGTCGTCGACCCGGCCACAGGAGGCGCACATCAGCAGCGATGGGGCCACACCGACCACGTCGGCGAGTTTGAGCAGATAGCTGGTGATGAGGTCGGCGCCGATCTCACCCGCCTCCAGGGCGCGCAGCCCGCGGTGGAGGAGCAGGAACAGCCTCATCGACGACTCCTCCTCCTGGGCGACCGCATCGGCCGCTTCCACCATGGTCCCCGCGGCGACCACCGCGTCGAGACTGGCCCGGAGCCGGGGGAAGGGCTCGATCACGGCGACCTGGGTGATGGTGTCGAGGTTGCGACCCTCGTAGAGGACCAGGTCGACATGGGTGAAAGGCTCGAGGCGCCCCCCGAAACGACTCTTCGTCTTGCGGATCCCCTTGGCCACGGTGCGGATCTTGCCGTTGTTGGGGCTGAGCAGGACCACCACCCGGTCGGCATCCCCGAACGGGTAGCTGCGGAGGACGATCCCCTGATCGTGACGAATGGCCATCAGCAGGCTCAGGCTAGAAGCCTGAGCCTGCTCCCTCCGGCACTTGGGTGCCGAATACCGCACCATGAGGCTGGCGTAAGCTGGTCTCATGGTTCTCGTATCCAGCGCAGAGGTGGATGCCTTCGTCGAAGCCCACCCCGGGTGGAGTCGGGACGGGGATGCGATCACCCGCACCTATGAGCATGCCGACTTCAAGGGGTCGATGGGCTTCGTCACCCGGGTCGCTCTCGCCGCGGAGAAGGCGGATCATCACCCCGACATCGACATCCGTTGGAACAAGGTGACACTGACCCTCTCCACTCACTCCGAGGGCGGGATCACCACCAAGGACCTCGACCTCGCCGATCTCTGCGACGGACTCTGACTATTTCTCGAAGCCGAGCCGATCGAGAAGCTGCGGCTTGCGCTGCCAGTCCGGCTCGACCGTCACCTGCAGTCTCAGGTTGACCCGGTTGCCGAGAAGGGCTTCCAGATCATGGCGGGCCTCGGTCCCCGCCGCCTTGAGCAGCGAGCCCCCTTTGCCGATCACGATCCCCTTCTGGCTCTTTCGCTCCACGATGATGTCGGCGGCGATGTCGATCAGCCCGTCCGCTCGCTGTTCCAGGTCCTCCACCACCACCACCAGTGAATGGGGCAACTCCTCGCGGAGACGGTCGAGGAACTTCTCCCTGACGATCTCGGCCACGATCAGGCTCTCCGGCTGGTCGGTGGTCATGCCCGGCGGGTAGTAAGCCGGTCCCTCAGGCAGCCGGCTGACCACCTCCTCGAGCAGGTCTGCCACTCCGGTCCCGTCCACCGCAGAGACGGGGACATAGGAAGGAAAGTCCCACTCCCCCACCCTTGCCAGTTGCTCCACAACCTGGCCCCGCTTGGCCAGGTCGAGCTTGTTCACCACCACGATCGTCTCCGCCTCGGCTTCGGCGAGGCGCTCGGCGATAAGCCGGTCCCCGGGCCCGACGTCCATGGTGGCGTCGACCAGGAACACGACCACGTCGGCTTCGCCCAGGGTCCCGTAGACCAACGAGTTCAACCTCGTCCCCAGCTCGTTTCGCGGCTTGTGCAGCCCAGGGGTGTCGACCAGGACGATCTGATACTCGGGATGCTCCGGGTCGGGTCCGTTGACCACACCACGAATCGCGTTCCGGGTGGTCTGGGGCCGGGAGGAGGTGATGGTCACCTTGGAACCGACCAGCAGGTTCACCAGGGTCGACTTTCCGACGTTGGGGCGACCCACGACGGGCACGAACCCCGACCTCATTCGACGTCCAGCGCCTCCGACACCGATACCGCCACCTCCGCCACCCGACGACCCTGCATCCGGGTCACCGTCAAGGTGAGCGGGCCGTGGGAGAACTGCTCTCCCTCGTCGGGAACCCGCTCGGCCAGGCCCATGACCAGACCGGCGACCGTGTCCCAGTCTTCGTCGGGCAGGTCGACACCGGCGACCTCGGCCAGCTCCTCGACCGGTAGCCGGGCATCGACATCCCATCCGCCGTCCGCCCGCAACGCGATGAAGGTCTCCTCCTCGTCGGTCTCGTCGGCGATCTCGCCGACCAGTTCCTCCAGCAGGTCCTCGATGGTGACCAGACCGGCCACCTCCCCGTACTCGTCCACCACGATCATCTGGTGGAGATGATTCGTCTGCATCTCACCGAGCAGGGCAGAAGCCAGCTTGGTCTCCGGGACGAACTCCACCGGCCGCATCACCTCCGACATCGAGGCCGGGCGGCGACCTTCGATGAGCATCGGCAGGAGGTCCTTGACGATGACCATGCCGACCACGTCGCCGTTGTCGGTCACCGGGATCCGGGAGAAACCCTCCTCGGTGGTCACCGCGACCAGATCATCGAGAGAAGCGGTGATCGGCACGGTGATCATGTCGGGTCGGGGGGTCATCACCTCCCTGACCACGGTCTCCCCGAACTCCAGCACCGAGTCGATCAACTCGCGCTCCTGGTCGGTAGCGGTCTCCTCTCCTTCCTCTTCCCCGTCATCGCCCTCGTCACTCG
>DASUSU010000268.1:0-3211 GCA_036374915.1 Acidimicrobiia bacterium
CATGCACTGACCGAGTCTGGCGACCAGGGGAACGGGTTCTCTCCCGTGGCCGGGCCATCCATCACCACCGAGGCGAGCCCCTGCTCCAGGGCCAGGTCGGCGGCCCATCCCCGGTCCTCTTTGAACACATCGGCTCCGCACATGATCAAGACGGCGGGGACAGGGCCCTCGGTCTCCTTGGGCGCACGAAAATGGACGCCAACGCTCTGACCCTGGTGGCCGATTTGCACCACCTCGAGCGGGGGGTCGAGATGGGCGCTGGCCTTGCGGTACGCTCGGGCGCACGCCTCACTGATCTCGGCCTTCGCCGGGGTCACCTCGCCAGGGAACCTCCCGATGGCGTAATAGGTCTTGGCTTGGAGATAGGCCTTGCGCGCCGCCTCATACTGGCCCTCGGCCTCGAGGCGGTCGCCCTCCGCCTCATAGCGCTCACCGACACTCCGCCACACCGGCACCCAATGGTCCTGGGTGGTGCCTTCCAGACGGGCGACTGTCTCCCGGAGCTCGCCGACGTCGTCGATCATGCTCAGCCATCGCCGGTAAAAGCCACCATGCTCCACCACGAATGGGTCCTCGGAAGGGGCGAACCCCAGTTCTGTCATCTCTTGTCCTTTCTGACCGTCACAGGCGGTGCCGCTCCATCTCCGTGCGCAGCATCTCGTCGGGCTCGAGGACGTAGACCCCGCCTTTGACTCGATCGGTGATGAACACCGTGTGGTCCTCCGCCACGAACACATCGTTCACCTGTATCGCTTCCTGCCCGGGAGGACAGGCCGGGATGAAATGAGCGATCTCGGTCGGCGCATCCGGGTCGGAGGTGTCGTAGACACGCAGACCAGCGTTGAAATAGGTGGCGAAGATGAGTGTCTCACTGCGGTAGCTGCTCGGTCGATTCTCGTGGAGGCAGTGGGCGCCATAGCGCAGACCTCTGAGACAGAACTCCTCGCCGGGTGGGGGACACACCGAGCGCACATGCGGATCGGTCTCATCTGCTGTGTCCACGATGCGGATCATGTGAGGTGGTCCCATGCAGTCGTTGAAGGTCGACTCGTCGGTCACCGCCACCAGTCTCCGGGAGCCCAGGGGCAGACAAGTGTGGGTGTGCCCACCCACCCTCCAGCCGAGATGTGACACCACACCCAAGTCGTCGAGATCGGAGATGTCGATGATCACCATCCCCGAGTCCCAAAAGCCGAGATATGCGCGGTCACCATCGACGAGGGCGTGGTGGACCGAGCGCTCCTCCGACTCGGGCCACGTGCGCTCTTCCCCATCTCTCATGCCCGGCCACCACCAGCGCGTCCTCTCCACGGGATGCTCCGGATCTTCGAGGTCTAAGACGACCCAGATCCGCTCTGTGAACTCATCGGGGGTGGCCGAGACGTACGCGTAGCGCCCTCCCTCCCAGACGATGCGGTGCACGCCCCGACCAGTCGAGTCCCAAAAGCCGATTTCACGTGGCTCGTGCGGGTCGGTGAGGTCGTGGATTGCCAGGCCCACGCGCTCCGGCCGGCCTCCACGAAACGCCTCGTGATTCACCAGGAGCAGACCGTCGGCGATCTGCACCTTGTGGGTGTGCGCGCCTTGTGGCGCCGGGATCTGCCGGACGAGGGCGGGTGCGGTCAGATCGGAGATGTCGAGGATGCTCGTCCCCATGCCACTTGGCCCGAAATGAGCGACGTAGAGGACATTTCCATGGGGCATGACCTGCATCCCGTCACCGGCGCCATCGAGGTCGGAACTGGCCAATAGCTGCAGACCCGACGACTCCTCACCATGCATGCAATCGTTTGTAGCAGATCGAGGGTGGGCTGGGGACGGTTGGGCGGAATCTGTAAGGTGAGGTGCAGCGACCACGACCCGAAGAGAATGACGAACAGGGTGACACTCCGCGACGTCGCCCTCGAGGCAGACGTCCACATCTCCACTGCATCGCGCGCGCTCAATCCCGAGACCCGGTCGATCGTCAATAGCGACACGGTGCAGCGGGTCCTCGAGGTTGCACAACGACTGGGATATCGGCCCCACCCCCTGGCCCAGGGTCTTCGAACCAACCGCACCATGTCGGTCGGCATGGTCATCCCCGACATCGAGAACCCGCTGTTCGGGCCGATCATCGCTGGGGCGGAGCATGTCCTCGGCACTGACGGCTACTCATTGCTGATAACCAATACCGACATCAATGAGAGCCAAACCAGCACCGCGGTCGAGGCCTTGATGGAGCGACGGGTCGACGGAATAATCCTGGCCACCGCGGCCAGGTCCGACCACGTTATTCGCGACCTCGCCGATCGCCATGTCCACATGGTCTTGGTCAACCGGTCTACCGAGGGAATACCGGTGCCCGCCATTCTCGGTGACGATGTGACGGGAATCGGGCTCGCTGTCGACCATTTGATCGAGTTGGGTCACACCCTCATCGGGCATGTCTCAGGCCCCCAGCATCTCTCCACCGGGCTGGGGCGATACCAGGCTTTCCTGACCCGCATGCAGAGTCGCCACCTGGAGGTGGATGCGTCGGCGGTCGAGGAGGCGACCTGGTATCAGACCGACCCGGGTTACAAGGCTGCTGCCACCTTGTTGGAACGCCGTCCCGACCTGACCGCCATCGTGGCCGCCAACGACCTGATCGCATTGGGCTGTTATCGCGCGGTGCAGGAGGCGGGCGGCCAAGTGGGCCGCGATGTATCGGTCACCGGTTACAACGACATTCCGCTTCTCGACTTGATGCAGCCGCCGATGACCTCGGTCCGCGTCCCCTACCGGCAGATGGGTGTGGAGGCCGCCAACACGCTGCTGGCGATGATGGCTTCGGGATCGACCGGCGAGCAGCCGATCTCGATCCGGCTCACTCCTGTCCTATCCGTCCGGGGATCCACCGGCCCGCCTCCCCGGTGACGGCGCCGAGCGGTCGAGCGTCTCGGGCACCCATATCGCTGCGGCCAGCGTTGTGAGCCCGGCAAGGGCGAGCACCGGTAGTGTGCCGACACCTCGTCCCCCCAACTCGTAGAGAGCACCAGACACGATCGGCGTCCCCAGGAATGCCAGGTCGCCGGTGAAGCGGAATGCTCCGAGCCGACGTCCCAGACCACTTTGCTCGGTCAGGTCGGCGAGAATCGTTGTTCCCACGTTCACCGCCACCGATCCCAGGGTCAGAGCCAAGATCGACACCCACCACGCCAGAGGACCTGCCACCAGGGCGAAGAGGGCC
>DASUSU010000269.1:0-4503 GCA_036374915.1 Acidimicrobiia bacterium
TGCTCCGCCGGCGGAGCTCGTCGACCAAGTGGTCCCTCATCTCCTCCCCGAGAGAGATCTCGCGTGCCTCCGGCTCCACGTAGATGAGGCGAATCGATCCGATCTTCTCCCCGGCTGCCTGGGGCAGGATCTCCACGATCCGGGCCACCGCGAATCCGAACGGGTACTCGTCGATCTCGCCCATCACCACCAGTGCCTCGTCGTCGCCGAGCAGACGCTGGAACGACGACTCCACGGGCTCGGCCAGCCCGTCGGCCAGCGGCCACATCGGGTGAAGGGCGGTCATCTCAGCTTCCAGGCCACGATAGAGACGGATCAGAGCGGGAAGATCGGCGGCATCCGCCGGCCGGGCGATGACTCTCATCGATCCCAGAACCGCACGGCCCGCCCCAACCGCTGCATCCCCCAGACGGTGACGAGACGCATCGCTTCGGCGACGATCCCGGTCCCCATCTTCGAGGTTCCCCGGGTTCGGTCGCGAAAGCTGATCGGAACCTCCACGATCCTCATCCCTGCTTGGTGCGCCCTCATTGCCATCTCGACCTGAAAGGCGTATCCGGATGCGCGCGCCTCTCGATAGTCGAGGAGACGCAGGGCCTCGGCACGGAAGGCCCTGAATCCGGCGGTGGAGTCACGCACCGGAATGCCCAGCATCACCCGGGCGTACAGGTTCCCGCCCCTGGAGACGAGACGGCGCATGACCGGCCAATCGGGTGTGGCCCCTCCCGGGACGTAGCGCGAGCCGATCGCCAGATCGGCCCCGTCCTCCACCGCCTGCACCAGTCGAGGCAGGTCGGCCGGGTCATGGGAGAAGTCGGCGTCCATCTCGACGACGATCTCGGCTCCGCTGTCGAGGGCCCGGTCGAATCCGGCCCCGTAAGCCGGGCCGAGTCCTTCTTTCCTCCGCCGGTGGAGCACGGTGACCCGGGGATCGGCGGCGGCGAGCCGGTCGGCGAGCTCACCGGTCCCGTCCGGCGACGAGTCGTCGACGACCAGCAGGCGAAAGCCCTGGTGGGTCACTGCTGCGGCGACGTGCGAGAGGTTCTCCCTCTCGTTGTAGGTTGGGATTACGACCGTTACCCGGTCAGTAGGCACAGTCTGTGCACAGCATCTTCTTGCGATTGGCGAGCTGACTCGTCCGCTTCACCATGAAGCAGGACTGGCAGACGAACTCGTCGGACCTCTGCAGCTGGGCGTCCACGTTCATCGTCAGCTCTTCGCGTCGGATCGCGCGAAGCTCCTCCACCTCGTCGACGAGCAGGGCCTCCCCGGCCTCGTCGTCGAGCAACTGGAGCTCCTCGCTCTCCAGCTCTTCCAGGGCCTCGGTGGTCTCGTCGTCGTCACTGTCATCATCGTCGTCATCGTCATCGTCGTCGGCCTCGAAGTCGTCCTCTTCGACCACCTCCTCCTCGACGAAGACCTCGTCCTCGTCCGCGACGAAGTCGGCCTCGATGTCGACCTCTTCGTCGAGATCGTCGTCGAGCACCGGGATCGCGTCCTCGTCGAGCTCATCGGGAACGTCCTCGATCTCCTCGTCGAGGTCGTCGTCGAGCTCTTCCACTTGTTCCTTAGCCATCGCTCACTCTGTTCTAGCCCCCTGGCGGAGCGGGAGTATAAGTCGGCGGTCTCAGATCTTGAGACTGATCGCGGCCGGGACAACACGACCTTCGACGGTGGTATTCCCGACCGGCTCACCGTCACACTCGACCGGCCAGGACGGGTCGGTTTCGATTCTGAACTCGGACGCCGACAGCCTCCGCACCGCCGGATCGGTCAGATGGGTGCCTTTGATCACCTTGGGGACAAGTGCCGGCGCCCTGGTCTTGCGGCAGTTGATCACCTGGAGGTCGAGGACGCCGTCGATCAGGCTCGCCTTGGGTGCGACGTTCCACCCCCCGGCGAAGAACTGGGCGTTGGCCATGATCACGGCCAGGGCCTCCGTCTCGATGGTGCGACGCTCGGTGACGATCCTCACGTTGGCCTTGGGGAATCCGGGCAGCCGGGCGGCGAAGGCAAGGGGGTAGCGGAGCAGCCCGAATCGCCGGCCGAATCGCATGGCGGTCTGGGCCGCCGCCGCCCCGACGCCGGTTTGGGCCACGTTGACGAAGAACCGGGTCCCCCACTCCCCTTCCAGGGTGCCCACGTCGACGTCGTAGGTGTCGGTGGTGCCGAGATGCCGCGCCGCCCCGGCCAGGTCCTGGGGCAAGCCGAAGGTCCGGAGCAGGTCGCACCCTGTGCCGACAGGGAGGACGCCCAGCACCGGCCGAGAGTCGAGCCCGAGCGGCATCAGCGCATTGACCGCCAGGTTCACCGTTCCGTCACCACCGGTCACTGCGAAGTGCCGGGTCCCGGTCAGGGCCGACTCCTGGATCAGCCTCGTCATCTCCTCCCCGGAATCGGGGGCGACGATCTCGGCATCGACCCCGAGGTCGGCGAGGATCTGGCTGACGAGGGCGGGATCGACCGGCCTGCGTCCGGCGGCCCGATTGACGAAGACATGCCATCTGGGCATCAAAGGGATGCCATCGGCGCGGCGCGCACTAGCCGACCCCCTGCGCTGCTACCACGCCTCGGTCGATGGCCTTGAGCACTGCGCCGGCCTCCTGGCGTAGCCCCGGTGCACTGTCCCGGAGCTGGCGAACCAGGTCGACCAGCTGTCGCGACACCCTCACGAAGTCGCCGGGAGCCATCCCCCTGGTGGACAGTTCGTCGAATTCGACCCCGGAGGCCCATTCGTAGGCGGGCATGCCGAAACCTGGGTCCGGCCGCCTGGTCGGAGCGAGACGGAGCGACCGCTCACGGTCGACCAGCTCCTTCCAGATCCGCTCCAGCTCGTCCCACCGTTCGGCAAGGGCCGCAGTCGGCCATTCGGCCAGGGATGCAACGTCCGTCCTCGGCTCGTAAACGAACACCGATGTCAGCGCGGCGAGCTCCGCCGGCTCCAGGTCGTGGAAGACACCCTGCTCCAGGGCCTCGGCGAGAAGCAGGTCCGACTCGTTGTAGATCCCGCGCAGACGCTGCCCGCGGCCGGTCAGCTCCCAACCCTGCAGGTAGTCCATCTCCTCGAGGAGTTGGCGGATGGCGGCGAATTCCTCGACCAGGCCGTGGCCCGACCCGCGGCGGGCGGCGCGGTACTGCTCCAGCTTGCGCCGGGTGCGCAGCGCTCTGCGGGCGGCGGCGAGATGTCTGGCGGCATCGGGGCAGTCGGCGACCGGGTGATCGATCACGTCGTGCCTCCTGATCTCCTTGGTCGACTCTCGCGGCGGCATCTTCCGGAGCGAGCGGAGCAGATCCTGGACATAGCGGCGGTCCTTGGGTCGAACCGGGAGCGGGACTTCGAGCTCTCCGGCGATCGTGGAGCCGCCCACGATGTCCCTATACCCGATGGTCGACACCCGCCCCGACGTGGCAAGGACCAGATAGCGAGCCCCTCCGTCCTTTCGGGCGAGTCGCTTCAGGACCAGGTAGCGGCCGTCACGAGAGCCGCCTTTGACGTCGATCACCTGACCCGCTCCGAGCGTGGACGAGATCCTGTCGTCGTGGCGGCCCGGGCTCGCCGTCTCCACGAGCGCCATGTACTCCTCGACGTCCCCCCTCTCGCAATGTGCCGCAGCCTGCTCTTTCTCCAGGGTGTGCTCCAGGGCATCGATCGTGGTCTGGGTGGCGTGCTTGTCCCCCTCACGCTGAAAGGCGGCAAACGAGGCCTCGAGTAGCTGCTCCGCCTGGTCCTGGCGGTAGTTGGCCACGAGGTTGGCGGTCATGTTGTAGGTGGGGCGGAAGCTGGAGCGAAGCGGATGGGAGCCGATCGAGGCGATCGTGGTAACGGAGTCGAACCTGACGAAAGGCGAATGGAGGACGACCCCGTAGCCTTCGACATCGATCCCCCTCCGTCCCGCCCGCCCGGTCAACTGGGTGTAGTCACCGGGTCGCATCAGCTCGTGGGTCTCGCCGTTGAACTTGGACAGGCTCTCCAGCACGACGGTCCGGGCCGGCATGTTGATTCCCAACGCCAGGGTCTCGGTGGCGAAGACCACCTTGAGCAGCCCGGCCTCGAACAACTCCTCGACGGTCTCCTTGAAGGCGGGGACCAGACCGGCGTGATGGGGGGAGACACCCGCCTCGAGACCGGCGATCCAGCGGTCGTAGCCGAGGACTGCGAGATCTTGATCCCCCAGGTGCCCGGTCCTGGTCTCGGCGATCTCACGGATCGCGGCGCGTTGGGTGGCGTCGGTGAGCCGGGCCCCGGCGTCGACCAGACGATGGGCGGCCGCGTCGCAGCCGGCCCGGGAGAAGATGAAGAAGATCGCCGGCAGCATCCCCTCCTGGTCGAGACGCTCCACTGCCTCCATCCGATTCGGGGTGGCGAAGCGTCTTCTTCTCCCCCGCTCCAGCCCGAGCATGTGCTCGATGCGCGGGTTGGGGCGTCTCCGGCCCTCCCGCTCCACGAAGGTGGGAAGCAGGTGGAGGGAATGCGACCCCATGCGGTCCTTTACCATGTACATC
>DASUSU010000270.1:0-2611 GCA_036374915.1 Acidimicrobiia bacterium
GTCAGGGCATCCGCCGGCTCGACCCCCCGCCGGTCGTTGCCGACCCTCGCCCAGACTCCGCTCGGAGCCCGGACATAGATGTCGGGCGCCTGCTCCGCCGGGACGGCACCGGCCGCTCCTGTCCGCTTCGATGGGAAAGTCTGGCCGGCTTGCACCTCGGCCGACAGCCGCCTCCACTCACGGCTATCGGCCTCGACGATGTAGGAATCGGCCCAGGCCTCGTCGGGCGGGATCACCTCGATGCCCACGCTCTTGCATCGGTCTCCCACTCCCCTCTCGGCGGCGAGGATGGCGTCATCGACCGACCCGTGGATAAAGGCGACGGTGGTGCCGTCGCAGTCGGCCATAGAGGATGACGGTCATCTTCTTCTTCAGCACTCCGGGAGATTGCGCTCGCTGGAGCGGCGCTCGGACCGGTCGGACTCCGGACCGATGACGGCCGAAAACTCCGGAGGCAGAGGCTATCGGGGGCCTGCGGGCACTCCGAAGAGAAGGCTTCGATTCCGCTATCCGTTCAGCGTCTCATGGCCGGCGACCGCGTTCCATCATGCCGGTCGGGAGGGCACCTCCTGGAGGAGCCAGCCGTTGCCGTCGGGGTCACTGAACGAGCCGTAGGCGGCGTAGTCGACCCTCTCCTCCGGCAGACCGGGAGTCTGCCCCTGGGGCCCGAAGTGGAAGGGGCCTTCCACCTCCACTCCCCGGCTGCGCAATTCGGCGATGGCCTCCTCGACGTCGTTGACGATCAGGTGCATGCCTTGATAGGCCCCCGGCTGGGCGGTGACAGGCATCCCGACCCCGAAGCTGATCGAGCACTCGGAGCCCGGCGGGGTGAACTGCACCACCCTGAACTCGGGGCCGGGGTGATGGTCGACGTCACACACAAATCCGGCCTGCTCGTAGAAGGCCTTGGCCCGGTCGACATCGCTCACCGGGATCACGAACATCTCCAGCCGGTACTTCACCCCTTGTCCTCCCGGGACAAGAGCTCGTCCAGCTGCTCGTACCCCTCGACTACGCCCTTTTCCATGCCGCTCGCCAGGATCATGTCACGGCTCTCGAAGCTCTCGACGATCGAGGTGATGGTCAGCCGGGTACGGCCGCCGTCCAATTCCTCGAGGATCAGCGTTTCCAGCGACACGCCATCGGGATATCCCTCGAAGGTGAAGGTCTGCACGATCCGGTCGGGCCGGACCTCGTGGAAGCATCCGTGGAAGCCGTACTCCTCGGGCCCGTCGGCGCCGTCACGCCGATGGAGGTAGCGGTAGGACCCCCCGGTACGGCAGTCCCAGAAGTCGATCTCCATCTCGAGGTCGCGAGGTCCCAGCCATTTGACCACGAGCTCGGGGTCGGTGTGAGCACGGAACACCTTCTCGGGGGAGGCGTCGAACTCGCGGACGATGCGGATGGCCGGCACCTCGGGATCGGCCGTGATCACCGTCTCGGGATGGGTGGTGGCGGTTTGGGTCTCACTCATGTCTGCTCTCCTGGCTCCTCGTCTCGTCGGGCATGGCGGCGAGGACCTCGTCGAGGCGCCGATAGCGCTCCTCCGCCTGGCGGCGGTAGCGCTCCAGCCACTTGGTGGCCAGATCGAACACCTCGGCCTCGAGGTGGACGGGGCGCTTCTGCGCGTCGCGGGTGCGGCTCACCAGCCCCGCTTCCCCGAGGACCTTGAGATGCTTCGACACCGCCTGCAAGGAGACGTCATACGGCTCGGCCAGCTCGGTGACCGTCGCATCACCCTCAGCCAGCCGGGCGACCATGTCCCGACGGATCGGGTCGGCGAGCGCCGCGAAGACGCCCGAGAGCCCGTCCTGCCTTGCCGGTTGTGGTGACATCTACTCGCCGCCTCGCTTATCTTCCAACGGTCGTATTCAACCGTTCGGTTGCGAATCTACCGCACCCCGGACGGGGTTGTCAACCTATTGGTTGAATAATCTGATGCGGGCATCCGTTCGAAACTGAGTGGCAGGTCGGATCGCTTCATGCAAAGGCGGCCGACGGCTGCCGTCCCAACCACGCGAGAGCGATGGGCCAGGTGACAGGGCGGCTCGGCGAGCTCGGGAGCCGTGTTAGCGGTCCCACCATCCCGCCTTGGCCAGGCGATCCTTGGCCTGTGCGACCGCCTCCTCGATCGGCATCTTCATCGCTCGCCCGTGCCCGGGGAGGATCACCCTCGACTCCAACGAGGCCAACCCACCCAGCGAAGCCAGGGCCTGCTGCCAGTCGTGGCTGAAGATCCTCGGCATCAGTCGAGGACCAGGACGGCCTGTCAACAAGTTCTCATTGACGAGGGCATCTCCGGTCAGCACCACGCCCGCGGCGGGAAGATGAAATGAGCAGTGGCCGCTTGTGTGGCCGGGGGTTGGTACGGCAACCAACCCACCTGGCACATCCAGCGGTCCGTCGCTAAAGCCCATGACATCCGTCACCGGAGTCGGTCGCTGAAACCCCATTCGGACACCGTTGAGGGCGAATGCCACGACTGACGGCCGCCACAAACGAATCAGCAGGTCGAGGATCCGGACACGCTCTACATACTCCCCGGTGGCATGTCCCACCTCGTCTTGGTGAGCGCGAACCTGTGCTCCATGATGGGTGCGAAAGCGTTCGG
>DASUSU010000271.1:0-2471 GCA_036374915.1 Acidimicrobiia bacterium
CTCGGTGCGGCTGGCCGACCGGTGGGCCGGTTGGTTCGTTCCCCTCGCTCTCGGCACGGCGGGAGCGGCCTGGGCGTTCTCCGGAGACCCGGTGCGGGGTTTGGCGGTCTTGGTGGTGGCCACGCCCTGCCCACTGCTCCTTGCAGTCCCGATCGCCGTCGTGTCCGGGATCTCCCGAGCCGCGCATCGCGGCATCGTCTTCCGGGGCGGCGGGGCCCTGGAGATGTTGGCGCAGATCCGCAACCTGCTCATCGACAAGACGGGGACGGTCACGGTGGGACAGCCTGCCCTGCGCAGCGTCGCGGTCTTGGCCGGGGACCGATCCGAGGACGAGATCCTCCGCGCCGCCGCGTCAGTCGACCAAACATCGAACCACGTCCTGGCCCGGGCCATCGTCGAGGCCGCCCGCCACCGCGATCTGGACCTCGAGATGCCGGTGGACGTCAGCGAGGTCTCCGGTTCGGGAGTGTCGGCCAAGGTGGGCTCGAGCAGCGTGTCGGTGGGGAAGCTGGAATGGCTGCTCGACGGTGAGCCCGAGCCGAGCCACATCGTCTCCGCTCGCCGACGTCTAATGCGGTTCGCACCGTTGTCCGTCTTCGTGGCAATCGACGGCGAGGTGGCCGGTGCCCTCACCTTCGACGACACGATCCGCCCGGATGCGGCCAGCACGATTCGCTCCCTGCGCCGACTCGGGGTGGAGCGGATCGTGATGGCCACCGGTGACCATCCGGTTGCGGCCCGGTCGGTTGGCATGGCAATCGACGTCGACCAGGTCCTGGCCCAATCGACGCCCGAGGAGAAGGTGGATGCTCTCCAAGAGCTACGTGCGAGGGGGCTCACCGCGATGGTCGGTGACGGGATCAACGACGCTCCCGCCCTGGCCGCGGCCGATGTCGGGGTGGCGATGGGAGCGCGAGGTGCGACCGCGTCGTCCGAGGCGGCGGATGTTGTACTCGTAGTCGATCGACTCCAGCGTCTGGTCGACGCGATCGGGATCGCAAAGAGGTCGCGATCGATCGCGGTGCAGAGCGTGGTGATCGGGATGAGTCTGTCCCTGCTGGCGATGGTGGCCGCATCCTTCGGTCTTCTGGTGCCGATCGTCGGTGCCCTGCTCCAGGAGGGGATCGACGTCATCGCGATCAGCAACTCCCTCCGGGCACTCACCGGCAAGACCCCGTCCCAGGTCGGTCCCAAGATCTCCCCCGAGCTCTCGGCCCGCCTCCGTGAGGAGCACGACGAACTGATGCCGAAGCTCGATTCGATCCGCGACACCGCCGACCTCTTCGACGCCTCCGACCCGGTCGAGACCATGTCGGCCCTGGCCAAGGTGAGATCTCTGCTGGTGGACGAGATCCTTCCCCACGAGGCCGAAGACGAAAGGGTGATCTACCCCCAGGTGTCGGCGGTGCTACCCGGCGACGACCCGATGGCGGTGATGAGCCGCACCCATCGCGAGATCTTCCACCTCGTCGACGTGTTCGAGCGACAGGTGGGGGACCTACCCGAGACCGGGCCCGAGCCGGCCGACCTCTCCGATCTCCGCCGCACCCTGTACAGCCTTCATGCCATCCTCCGTCTCCACTTCGACCAGGAGGAGGAGCTCTACTTCACCCTCCAGGAGACCTGATCGCCGCTGAGATAGGGAGTCACCTGTCGATCTCGGGCGGAGGCGTCCATGGCGAAGGCTTCGACTCAGGATCGAGATATGTCGGTATCTCCAGCCCGAACGTAGGCAGCAGCTGATCCCTGGGGCGGAGATACATGCGAGACCAGGCGTGCTCCGGGACCGTGACGTGCCAGATGATCCCCATTTCCCATTCATCGGAGAAGAACAGATAGTGCATCACCACCAGGATCTGTGGCTTGGTGATCGTCGGCGTCCATTCGGTCTCACTCGATATGCCCAGCTCCGGATACTCCTGTTCCAGGTGGCTCACGAATCGGTCACGCAACTCGGTGGCCAGGGGGCCGATGTCATCGGGCCAGTCGACCACTTCGAGGTTCAGCGAGTGGGTCCTTTCGACGCTCCCGCTTTGCGCAGTCAGCTGCATCGTGATGGTCCCGCCGACACTCTCCGGCATGGCGACCACCGTGAACTCGGCTACATCATCGGGCTCGAGCGAGATTCGGGTGGGGTCGACCGTGGCCGCGCCCGACACCGATGCCGAGACGTCTATCCCGGAGTCGGCCCCAACCGAGGAAGCCAACACCACGAACAACTGTCCCGGTGTCACCGGGAAGTACTCGGTCGGTTCGACGATCAACTCGAAAGAGGCGCCTGGCCCCTGGTCAGGAGGGGTGGTCGTCGTCTCTCGACCCTCGGTGGCACAAGCCGTGGCCAGGAGAGCCAGAGTCGACGCCATGGCGAGTAGCCGTCGCACGATTCGACTGTGCCTCGGCCGGCAGCCGTTGACCAGAGTCGAACGTTGGTACCAGCCGGGCAGGATGGAAGTGGATCGTTCCAAGGGGAA
>DASUSU010000272.1:0-3789 GCA_036374915.1 Acidimicrobiia bacterium
AGATATGCCACCAGGTCCTCGAGGTCCTCGGCGGCGAGGGCGAGGGAAGGATGGTCCCCGAGACCGGTGACCACCGCCCCGATCTGGCTCGCCGTGGTCCGGGCCCCGACATTGGAGAGGTCGGGGCCGAAGCGACGCGTCCCCAACACCTGGTTGCTGTCACTCAGGGTGACCGCACCCAGATCGACGTCGGCCACCACCGGCCGGACCATCTGGGTGTGACACGAGGCACAGCCGACCGACCGATAGATGTCCTGGCCGCGCAAGGCCGCCTCGCTGAAAGGCAGGTCGCTGGATCGCGCCCCGGCGATCGCGGCGGGCAAGGCGGGCCCGACCAGCCCGACCAGGAAGATGGCGAGGAACAGGGCGACCGCGCCGACCAGGACCCCGATCGGGTTGTCCCCCTCACCGACCAGCACCGGCGGCTTGCCCGACGCCGTGGTGAGGGCTGCGACCTGGCCAGCGCCGACCGGCTCGGCCGGACTCGCCGTCACCTGGGGCGGAGGGGGTGGGGCAACGACGTCATCGGCCGGGGCGGGGGGGGCAGGGGCTGTCTCCTCGGCCACCTCCGTGCCGGGCGGCGCCTCGACCGCCTTGGCCGCCGGCACGTCGCCGCCGCCCGCCCAGGCAGCGAGCACCTCGTCGACTGACGCGCCGGTCTCGGCGGCCCGGGCCGCGGCCGATCGTTGCACCAGTGCCTCGGGAATCCCGAGCGCCTCGGCTGCGGCGGCGCTCAGCTCACTCATCATCGCCCTCCGCCACGGTCGCTTCCCGGGTGCCCTGCCGGTCGTCCGAGCCGTAGACCAGGATCTCCTGGGTGACCGCCCTCCCGGCGGTGACGGTGCCGATCACGGTTGCGGCGTAGGCGAGCTGGCCGAGAAAGGCGACCACACCGAACCCGACGGCGACGAGCAGCAGCACGTCGGAGGCGCCCGCTCCGGCCGCCCATCCCTCGCCGGCATCGACGTAGGCGGCGCTGTTCGAGCCTGCGACCCAGGAGAAGCCACTGACCAGACCGGCGGCGACCAGGCTGAGCATGACCCCGCCGGCGCCGATGATCGTCCATCGGTTGAACGAGCGGGGCCGGTCGAGAGAGCTCAGGTCACGTCCCGACACTCGGGGCATCGCCTCGAAGGTGATGCCCGCCACCAGCAGCACACCGACCCCGAACAGGGCGCCGTACTCGATCGCCTCCCAATATGCGGTGAGGGCCGTCACCGATCCAATCGAGGGAAACGAGGCGAAGCTGGCCAGGATCGCAACCGCCACCCCCAGATAGAGGCCGATCACCCCGGAGACCACGCCGGGCTTGTCGCTCAATCGCTCCCAGTGGCCCTGAAGTGTCAGCGAGACATTGGAGGCATTGGCCAGGGCGCCGATGGGGAAGGCGAGGCCGAGGGCGGCGGAGACTCCGCTGATCCATCCGGGGCCTGGTCCGAACATGAGCTGGGCCGTGCCCCACCAGGCGCCGGCGAAGCCCAGCGACCAGAACCCGACTGCGGCCAGTTGCCGGGAGGCGAGCGGGATGTCCAGCTCTTTGACCACTGTGTAGTAGAACAGGCCGCCGCCCACCACGAAGACCCACAGCGTGACGAACCCGGCCGAGAAGAACAGGTCGGAGTAGGCCTCTCCGAGCGACGAGATGAAGGGGAGGTCGCCGGCGAAGTAGGCCAGGTAGAGCAGTGGCAGCCAGGCGACCCCGCCGATTACGAACCACAAGGTCACGAAGCTGCGTGTCTCCTCCCGACTCCGGATCGTCATCATGGTGACCGCGAAGGGGATGGTGAGCGCCCCCAGCATGGGGATGTGCAGCCACCAGGGGAGCCCCAACGGCTGCCGGCCGTCTCCCAGCCCGAGGACCACGGCGAGCAGGTCGATCAGGACCAGGCCCGAGGTCACCACCAGCCCGGTGAGGGCCAGTTCCCGCCGCCATAACCGGGTCCCGGTCAGCCTGGGCAGCACGTAGTAGATCCCACCGGTCAGGCTCACCACCAGGAACCCGAGCATGATCGTGATGTTGGCCATCGACTCCATTCGGCCGTAACCGACCGGGGAGAGCCCGCCGAATCGCAGCGAGAACAGGGCCATGAGCTCGAGTGCGCCGGCCAACGCCAGGAACACGGCCCCGACCAGGAAGTGGGCCGACACGACGCGGTCCCCGTCGGCGTCGGCTCCGAGCAGGGCCTTGATGTCTGCAGTTTGGGTTGCGGCCAACGGTTCCCTCGTCGCGAAACGGGACGGGCGGGAGCATAACTACTTCCATGATTCCTTCAGCTGCCACCCGCCAGAGCCCCGCACCGCTTGTTCCAGGGTTCTCTAACGAGTCGCGGGTTGTGGTAGAAACGACGTGAACACGTATTCGCCCGCGCCCGAAGTCGGAGATATGTACCGCCTGGCAGAACTGAGCGACAGCAGACGCAAGAGCATTGGATGGGGTCTGCTCGGCGTAGGCCTGGTCGCCCTGGTGATCGCGGTGGTCTGGATCCACTACTCCAGCTTCCCCGAGACCCACATCGTGGAAGGGGAGGAGGTCCCCCTCGTCCTCGACCAGTTCGACTGGGTGCCCCGAGGTTGGCTGTCCAAAGGGCTGGCCTACCTGGTCTCGTTCGGCGCCTCCCAGATGCTGGTCGTCGGTGCCCTCCTGGTCTGGGTGCTCAACCAGAAGATGACCTGGGCGAGGGCCGTGTTCGCCGCTTTCGTCACCTGGGTCGAGCTGGTCATCATCTTCGGGATGGTTCCCTCCGAGTGGCTCAACTTCGCTCAGACCGATCTCGACTGGTCCTCACAACGGGTCGCCGTCACCATCCCTGCCTTCCTGGTCCTCGGCAACGACGTAACAGTCAGCTGGGCGGCGATCAAGGACTCGATCTCGATGGGTTATCACCTGGTCATGCTCGGAGCTGCCGCCGTCTTCACCATCCAACTGCAGAGGATGCGACAGGGTGCGCCACCCTCGGCAGAGAAGGCCGAGACCCGGTCGCCGTACGGGCGTCCTCTGGTGAAGGGAGAAGGCTGATGCCCAAGGGCGTCGTCGACGAGACCCCTCCCTATCGTGATGACTATCAACTGGCGGTGGTCGACGGCGACTACTTCACCGACAAGCTCCGTCCCAAGCAGTTCCTCCACATCGACCAGTCGGAGTGCATCCTGTGCGAGGGCTGTGTCGACATCTGCCCCTGGAAGTGCATCCACTATCTGTCGCTGTCCGCCATCTCCGAGGGCGTCAACGTCGACCATCCCGACCAGGACCCCCAGAACATGGGGTTCTTCGTCGTCGACGAGGACGAGTGCACCAGGTGCGCTCTCTGTGTCGACCGTTGCCCGACCAACGTGATCACGTTGGGCAAGTTCGAGGGCTCGCTGGCCGCTCAGGCCGCCGAGCTCGGCCTCGATCGCCGTCCCTGGGATTTGGACACGGGGCAGCGGGACTTCAAGAATGGATACGCCTATGGGATGCGCTGGTAGGAGGCGGATTGGCTAACGGAAACGGCAGGATCGGTCTCAGGGACAGGATCAGGGAGACGAACGAGAAGCTGTGGGGGTCACAGTTCGCCGAGTCGATCCTGCGCCCCGGGTCACCGTTCAAGAAGGGCTACTCGGACAGCCCGAGGAACCGCTCCTATGTGGTGATGAACAACGTGCTCTATCACCTCCACCCGGTGAAGGTGAAGCGGCACGGGGTCAAGCTGTCCTACACGTTGTGTCTGGGCGGGCTCAGCTTCTTCCTGTTCATCCTGCTCACCATCACCGGCATCTTCCTCATGTTCTATTACACCCCGTCGGCGGAGA
>DASUSU010000273.1:0-4209 GCA_036374915.1 Acidimicrobiia bacterium
ACAAGATGCTGGGCCCTACCGGGATCGGGGTTCTCTGGGGCCGGATCGAGGCACTGGAGGAGACCGAGCCGTTCGAAGGCGGGGGCGAGATGATCTCGGACGTGACTCTGTTCGATGCGACCTGGGCGGAGATCCCCCATCGCTTCGAGGCCGGCACCCCACCCATCGTCGAAGCGATCGGGCTCCACGCCGCCATCGACTACCTGGATTCGATCGGGATGGACGAGGTGCTGCGCCATGATCGTGAGCTGACCGGGATCGCACTGGAGCGGCTGGGCGACGTGCCCGGTCTCCACGTCCAGGGACCGACCGACCTGGTCGACCGGGGCGGTGTGATCTCGATGACCATGGACGGTGTCCACGCCCACGATCTGGCCACCATCCTGGACGACGAGGACGTTGCGGTCCGGGCCGGGCACCACTGCGCCAAGCCTCTGATGCGTCGGCTCGGCGTGGCGGCGACCGCCCGGGCCAGCTTCCACGTGTACAGCACCGAAGAGGACATCGACGCCCTGGTCAAGGCTCTGCGCCGGGCCGGTGATCTGTTCGGAGTCGGCGCATGAGTCTCGAAGACCTCTATCGGGAGGTCATCCTCGATCACTACCGCAGTCCCCGGAACAAGGGTCACCTGGACGAGCCCGATTCGGTCGCCCAGGGGGTGAACCCTCTGTGCGGGGACGAGATCACGATCGAGCTCGGCTTCGACGGGGACAGGGTGGTCGCGGTGGCGGTGGACGGGCAGGGTTGCTCGATCAGCCAGTCGTCGGCCTCGATGATGACCGAGGCGATCAAGGGGAAGACCCGCTCGGAGATCGAGGAGCTGACCCGCCGTTTCCGGAGCATGATGTCGCTCGATGGCGAGACCGACATAGAGCTCGACCCGGAGCGACCGGGATCGGTCCTCGGCGATCTCGAGGCGCTCCAGGGTGTGCGCAAGTACCCGGTTCGGATCAAATGCGCCAGTCTCGGCTGGAACGTGTTGTCAGAGGCCCTAAGCAATAGGCCCTAAGCAATAAGCCAGAGCGCGTTTCTGGCCTAGAGCCTGCGGCATGAGGCCTGGGGCCTAGTCCTCGAAATCCGTCAGGACCTCTTCGAGCCGCTCGCCGACGGAGTTGAGGCGCTCCCGGCAGAAGGCGAGGAGGTCGGCGGCGCGTTTCACGTCGTCGAGCAGGGTGTCGATGTCGACCTCGTCGTCCCTGAGCCGACCGTGAATCGCCCGCAGCTCATCCAGGGCCTGCCGGTAGGTCTGCTCGGAGTCGGTCACGTCTCCTCCACGACCATCCCCACCGAGCCCTCCGCCATCCGCACCACGACCCGGTCACCAATGTTCAACTCAGCGGCGCTCCGCACTACCGAGCCGTCGCGACGTGTCACCAGGGCAAATCCCCGCCGCAGGGTGGGCTCGACTCCGATCGCGGCAAACATCTCCGTGAACCCGACCAGATGGTCCCGGTGACGTTGTAGCCCCGAACGCGACCCTTCCACGATTCCCTTCTCCAGATAGCCGAGACCGTCCAACTGCCGGCTGAGGACGCCGCGAGTCTCGGCGAGTTGTGACGCCGAGTGGTCGAGCCGGGCCACGGCCCTGTTCCGGGCGGCCCGCGCCTCGTCCCTGATCGCCCTGCGCGCAGTCTCCAGCCTTCCGGCGAACTCCGCCACCCTGGCCACTATCCACTCCGCCGCCGCGGTGGGGGTCTTGAGCGGTAGCGCGGCCGCCTCGTCGGCGACACTGTGATCGGTCTCGTGGCCGATGCCGGTGATCACCGGCACCGGCATGGCTGCGATGGCCCGGCCCACCTCCTCGGCATCGAATGCGGCCAGGTCGAGCTTCGAGCCGCCGCCCCGGGTCAGAACGACTACGTCGAGGTCCTCCGAGGCGAGGCGGCGCAGCCCGTCCACCACGTTGGAGACCGCTCCCTCACCCTGCATCGCCGCCTGCACCGTCGATACCGAGAACCGGTAGCCGGGGCGTCCCAGATGGTCGAGGAAGTCGGCATGCGCCGCCGAGCCGCGGCTGGTGACCAGGCCGATCCGCAACGGCACCAGGGGAAGCTCGATGCTGCGATTGGCTGCCAGCGTGCCGTCCGCACCGAGACGACGGAGCACCTCGGCTCGATCGAGGGCGAGTCGCCCGGCGGTGAACGCCGGGTCCACCTCGAGCAGGTTCAACTGCACCAGGGAGCGGGTGCGGCGAAGCCCCACGGTGCCCCGGATCCGCACCTCGATCCCGCTGCGCAGCGCCCCCACTCCTGCCGAGTCGAGAACATGTTCCACCGTCATCATCAGTCGCCCCGAGGCGGCGACCTCGATCGCATGATCGGCCAGCTCCGGGTCGACCAGCCTGAAGAACACCGCCCCGCGATTGGTGCGCTGGAGCCCCGAGACCTCCCCTTTCACCCACACCGGGCCCGGCACCGCCGTCAGCAACGCCTCGTCCAACGTGCTGAGCAGCTCGCCGACGGTCAGGGTCTCCGAGGTCATATCCCGCCCCGGGTCATCTTCCTCAGATCGAGCGCGGCGTCGAGCTCGGCCTCGGTCATCAGCCCGGCTTCGAGCACCAGCTCGCGGACCGAGCGCCCGGTGGCCACAGCCTGTTTCACGATGCGCGCCCCGTTGTCGTATCCGATGTGCGGGTTGAGGGCAGTCACGATCACCGCGTTCCTCTCCAGCAGCTCCTTGACCCGATCCGCATTCACCTCGATCCCATCGACACATCGGGCGGCAAAGGTCCGGGCGGCGTTGGCGAGGAGGCCGACCGACTCGAGGAGGTTGTGGGCCATGACCGGCATCATCACGTTGAGCTCGAAGTTGCCATTGGCGCCACTCCAGGTGACCGTGGTGTCGTTTCCTATGACCTGGGCCGCCACCTGCATCATCATCTCCGACATCACCGGGTTCACCTTCCCCGGCATGATCGAGGAGCCGGGTTGAAGGTCGGGGATCTTGATCTCGGCGATCCCCGAGGTCGGCCCGGAACCGAGGAACCTGATGTCGTTTGCGATCTTGAACAGGGAAACGGCGATGGTCTTGAGCACCCCGGATGCCATCACCACCGCGTCCTTCGCCCCTTGTGCCTCGAAGTGATCGGCGGCCTCCCGGAACGGATAACCGGTTCGCTCGGCCATCAGAGCGATCACGGCCGCGGCGAAGCCGGCCGGGGCGTTGATCCCGGTGCCGACCGCGGTGCCGCCCAAGGCCAGCTCCTCCAGCTCGGGGAGCAGCTTCTCGAGACGGCCGATGCCGTTGCGAACCTGGGCCGCCCAGCCTCCGAACTCCTGACCCAGCGTGACCGGGGTCGCGTCCATCAGATGGGTTCGACCCGACTTGACCACGTCTTCGAATTGCGCCGCCTTGGCCTCGAGCGACCCGGCGAGATCGGCGAGACCGGGCAACAAGTCCTCCCGGATCGCCGCCACCGCCGAGACGTGGATTGCGGTCGGGATCACGTCGTTCGAGGATTGCCCGAAGTTCACGTCGTCGTTGGGGTGGACCAGGCGGGCCTCGGGCTCGCCTCCCATGATCTCCGACGCCCGGCCGGCAATGACCTCGTTGGCGTTGGTGTTGGTCGAGGTCCCAGACCCTGTCTGGAAGATGTCCAGCACGAATTGGCCGTCCAACCGGCCTTCCATGACCTCGTCGGCAGCGCGGCGAATCGCAGCCGCCTTCTTCTCGTCGAGATGGCCCTGCCCGGCGGCGATGTCGGCGGCCGATCCCTTGATCAGACCGAGGGCAGAGATGAAGCCCCGCCCGAAACGATGCGACGAGATGGGGAAGTTGTCCACCGCCCGCTGGGTCGAGGCCCCGTAGTAGGCATCGGCCGGGACCTTCACTTCCCCCATCGAGTCCTTCTCGACCCTGAATTCCACCATCGACTCCTTTAGGCGAAACGGTACCGATCTCACCGTAACCGGGACACCCCGCCGTCAATCCGCAGGGTCACCCGAGCAGGTGCTTGCCCTCGGCGTACACCTGGTCGAGACGTCGGGGCAGCTCCCAATCGGCGTCGACCCCGTTGGCGGCTACCAAGAGCAAGTCGACCAGCCCGTGGAAGTCGGCAAGGGACACCTCCTCGAGCATCGGGCGGGCCCTGCCGCGGCCGGCCTCCACCTCGTCGAGATTCCCCATGTTGTGATAGTTGCCGAGAGGGAGGCAGAGCCCGGTGGCCCGGTACCCGAAGGCCCCGAATGCGGTCGCCTCGCAAACCCCTCC
>DASUSU010000274.1:0-3659 GCA_036374915.1 Acidimicrobiia bacterium
CTCCGACCCTGCTGCATTCCGCAGCGTGACCACCGGGCCCGACGGCTTGTTCTCGGTCCCCGGTGTGAGCCCCCAGGTCCTGATCGACTCCTCCACCGTTTCGGCCGATGTGTCCGAGGAGGTGCGACAGGCAGCCGCCGAGCGCGGGTCCGAATTGCTGGCAGCACCGGTGAGCGGCAACCCCAAGGTTGTGAGGTCGGGGCGGTTGACCGTGGTGGCGTCCGGCCCGGTATCGGCCTTCGACAAGGCGCGCCCCCTTCTGGAGATGTTCGGCAAAGGCGTGGCCTATGTCGGAGACGGTGATGCCGCCCGTCTGGTCAAGATCTGCCACAACCTGCTGCTCGGGATCGTGAGCCAGACCCTGGCCGAGACCGTCGTGCTCGCCGAGCGCGCCGGCGTCTCCAGGGCCGACTACATGGAGTTCATCAACATGAGCGTCATGGGGTCGACCTTCACCAAGTACAAGACTCCTGCCATCGTCAATCTCGACTTCACCACCTCGTTCACCGGGCATCTGCTGAGAAAAGACTTCGAGCTCGGGCTCGAAGCGGGGCGGGACTTCGACGTGCCCCTTCCCACAGCCGCCCTGGTCCACCAGATGATCATGGCCATGATCGGAAGGGGTCATGGCGACGAGGACTTCATACGCCTGCTCACCGTGGAGGCCGCGTCGGCCGGCATCGAGCTGACCCCTGAAGACGTCGAGGTCGACGACGGGCTCAGCTAGCGGCCGCCGTCTTCGCAGCGGGTAGATACCCGTCGTCAGGTACCGCACTAGGCCCTCCCCGGCTGTGACCTTGTTCCCTGGCCGGGATCGGGCCCGTCGACTCATGATGTCGGTATGAGACAGAGCGTCAAAACACGCCGTCTCCTCGTCCTGGCGACCATCCTCGGCCTGATCCTGGCCGCCTGCGGTGACGGGGTTGGCGGCGACACCACTGGCGTCACACCGGCGACCAGTTCCACCTTGCCCGCAACCACGTCGACCGCCGCCCCGGCGACCACGACCACGACCACCGCGGCCACCACCACCACGACGGGGGCGGATGCCACCGGCCATGTCGTCTACTTCCTGCTGGAGGAGTTGGACACCGAGGACGGCTCCCCCGGGCCCTTCCTCGTCCCGGTCTACCGCGAGACTTCGGAATCGGGCGAGGAAGCCGAGCTCGCGATCCGGTTGCTGCTGGAAGGCCCCAGCTCCGATGAGACGGAGGGCACTCCTTCCCTCTCCACTGCGATCCCGGAGGGCACCTCCCTGCTCGGGATCACCGTCGAGGGGGGAGTCGGCACCGTCGACCTGAGCGGTGAGTACGACGACGGTGGCGGCAGCTTCGCCATGTTCGCCCGGCTCGCCCAGGTGGTGTACACCCTGACCCGCCTCCCCGGGGTCGAACGGGTCGCCTTCACCATCGACGGAGAGCCGGTGACCGTCTTCTCCTCGGAGGGCATCGAGCTGGAGGAGCCCCAGGAACGCGCCGACTACTACGACCTGCTTCCCCCTGTGTTCGTCGACTCCCCCGCCTGGGGCGAGCCGGTGACGAGCCCGGTCGAGGTCCGTGGCCTGAGCAATGTGTTCGAAGCCACCTCACAGGTGATGCTGACCGACGACGACGGGCTCACCCTGTTCGAGGACCACGTCACCGCCAGTTGTGGCACCGGCTGCTGGGGCGAGTGGAGTGTCGACATCCCCTACACCCTCGATCGTGAGCAGTTCGGGGCGCTGATCGTCTGGGAGCTCTCGGCCCGGGACGGAAGTCAGGTCAACATCCGTGAGTACCCGGTGATCCTGCGCTGACCGAGCGCAGGGCTCAAAGCTCCCTCGCGCGGGCCCGCTTCTCCTCGAGGAGGAGCCGTTCCGCCGGGTTGGAGGTCAGGGCAATGGCTCGCGCATAGGCCTTGTCGGCCTCCTCGCCGCGCCCGATCCGACCGAGCAACTCGGCTCGAGTCGCGTGATACAGGTGGTACCGGTCGAGGTCGAGGTCCCGGAGCAGGTCGAGGGCCTCGGCGACCCCGCGGGTCTCGGCCACGGCCACCGCCCGATTCAAGGCCACCACCGGGCTGGAGACGTGAGCCGAGAGCTGATCGTAGAGCTGGAGGACCTGGCTCCAGTCGGTGTCGCCGGCACTGGCGGCGTCGCTGTGAACCGCGGCGATGGCGGCCTGGATCTGGTACGGCCCCGGCCGGTTGCGCCGCAGACACGCCCTCACCAGGGTCTGTCCCTCCTCGATGAGCGGTCGGTCCCAGAGCGACCGGTCCTGGTCGCCGAGCAGGACCATCGAGCCGTCACTCCTGGTGCGGGCGGGGCGGCGTGACTCGGTGAGGAGGAGCAGGGCGAGGAGCCCGATCGCCTCGGGCTCGTCCGGCATCAGCGCAGCGAGCACACGGGCCAGCCTGATCGCCTCGGCACACAGGTCGGAGCGAATCAGCTCGTCCCCGCCCGAGGCGGCGTATCCCTCGTTGTATATGAGGTAGACCACCGCGAGCACCGAGCCGAGCCGGGCCGGGAGCTCGGCGCCTCGGGGAACCCGATAGGGGATGTTGGCTGCCTTGATCTTCCGTTTTGCCCGCACCAGTCGCTGGGCCAACGTCGGCTCGGGGACCAGGAACGCACGGGCTATCTCCGCAGTCTGCAGCCCGCCGACCAAACGCAGGGTGAGAGCCACCTGAGCCGACGGGTCCAGGGCCGGGTGGCAACAGGTGAAGATCAGACGGAGACGATCGTCGCTCACCGGCTCGGTGGTGGGCTCGGGCTCTTCCCAGGCCTGCAATGCCATCGCCTGGGCATGACGCTCCTCTCTGCTGGATTCGCGGCGCAGGCGATCGATGGCCCGATTCCGCGCCGTGGTGACGATCCATCCCGCCGGATTGGGGGGCAGCCCGCTCTCGGGCCATTTCTCGGCCGCCACCATGAACGCGTCCTGAACCGCCTCCTCGGCGACGTCGATGTCACCGAAGAGACGGATCAGGGTGGCGACGGCCCTCCCGGACTCTTCCCGGAAGACCCGGTCGACGGCTACCAACTCCGGGCCGGCCATGACGGCTCAGGCTTCGGGCTCGTCCTGGAAGGGTCGCACCTCGACCGCGCCGCGGCAGGCGCGAGTCGCCTTGCCCGCCCATTCCAGCGCCGCATCGAGGTCGGGAGCTTCGATGATCCAGAAACCGCCGATGTGCTCCTTGGTCTCGGCGAACGGCCCGTCGGTGACCAGGGTCTCGTCATCGTTCACGCTGACCACCGTGGCGGTGTCCGCCGGGTGCAGGCCGCCGCCGAACACCCAGGCGCCTGCGGCCTTGATCTCCTCGTTGAGGGCATCGACATCGGCGTAGATCTGCTCGATGGTCTCCGCCGGCAGCTCTACCTCTCCGGCGTCGTCGAACACCGACAACATGTACTGAGTCATCAGGATCTCCTTCCTGGTGAGAGGCACTTTGCCTCTCCTTCACCTATACAACGAACCGGATCGTCTCGGATCGACACCCTGGCCGAGAATCTCTCTGCCTCGACCGGCGGTGGGCGCGTTCGCTACTGCTCGCCCTCAGCGCCGGCCTCCACGCCTATCTCCGTCGCCTTGATCGCAACCCACACCTCGTCGCCTTCCCTCAGGCCGAGGGCATTGGTGGCCTCCTCGGTGATCTCGGCGGTCAGCGTCAGCGGCGGCCCG
>DASUSU010000275.1:0-2936 GCA_036374915.1 Acidimicrobiia bacterium
GAGTCGGAAGTCGGAAGTCGGAAGTCGGAAGCCAATCCACCTCCGGGCGGGTCGTCAGTTATCGGTTGTCGGCTTTCGGTGGTCGGTCGGCGGTGGCGATGACAGATGAGGGCGAGGAGGATGGGACCGGAGGCGGATCGCCCCACCACGCTTTGTGCGCAACCCGAGCCGCGGTGGGGGTCTGGGGGCAGTACCCCCACACAATCAATGCAGTATCCCCACACAATGAATAACGACCGCAGGGGTGGCCTTAGCGGACCACCCCTGCAGCCGGCAAGCAGGCGACGGCGATGCTGAGGCGTCGTCGCCCTTCTCCATCGGCACCGAGTCCGAGCCGAGGAGAAGCTCCAACGGACACAGTTACCGGAGGGCGGCGACGGGCCGCAGATACCGTCCCATCACAGACGAGACGACTACGAACCCCAGCCCTACTGGATCCTCCCGGACCCACTCCCAACGGCCTATGGCCGTGTCATGCAAGCTATTCGGGGCAGGGCGGATCTGGATGGGTCGTTAGACCTATTAAGCCGTAGGAACCTGAGGTGTGACCGGCCGGACTCCCTCCTCGGTAGCCAGCCATCCCATCCGTACGTCGTGGGATTCGAGCGGCAGGTCGTCGCGGATCCGGGCGGTGGTGGTGAGCGCCACGGTGTCGGCGTCGACCCGTGCCAGGAAGCGGTCGTAGTACCCCGCTCCCCGCCCCAGCCGCCGGCCATCCCGGGAGAAGGCGAGTCCCGGTACCAGCACCACGTCGATCTCGGAGACGGGAATCTCGGGCGAGGAGGCCGCCGGCTGCTCGAATCCGAAGCGGTGTCTTTCCCGCGGAGCGTGGAAGTCGTGCACGGTGAGGTTGACCCCCGGGGCGGTACGGGTGAGCCCGAAGCGGATATCGGGATGGAGGTCGACGAGGCCCGACATGTCGATCTCGTCGCCCATGGCGAGAAACCCCACCACCACCTGCGGTTTCCGCTCCGCCAGCCACCTGCTGACGTGAGATGTGACCTGCGACCTCACTTCTCGAGGAGGGTCGGGCAGGACGGACAGTTCCGCCCGGAGTCTCCGTTTGCGCTCTTGGGGATCCATTCCTCTGTTCCGTATCGCGGAACAATTCCACCTAGTAACCTGGACCGGCACCCTAGGGAAAGCCCTCTCAGATGGCGAGCGTACAGTCCATAGTCCGAGCCTTCCGCATCCTGGAGGCTCTCACGACCGGTGACCTCGGCATCACCGAGCTCGCCGACCGGGCCGAGCTCCCCAAGAGCACCGTCGCCCGGCTGACGCGGACGCTGGAGGAATTGGGAGCGGTGCAACGGGTCGACGACGACGGGAGATACCGCATCGGCCCCGAGATCGTCGCCCTGGCGGGAGTGGCGAGTCCCACCGCCAACCTGGTGTCGATCGTTCGCCCTCACCTGCGGATGCTCGCCGAGATGACGGGCGAGGACGCCGGTCTGGCGGTCCCGGACGGACACCGGGCCCACTACATCGACCAGGTCAGTTCCGACAACGACATCCAGGTCCGCGACTGGACGGGGGCCCGCATCTCCATGCACGCCACCCCTTCCGGTCAGGTGATGCTCGCCAGCTGGCCCGAAGAGCGACTCGCCCGATTCCTGGAGCGTCCCCTCAATGCCTACACCGATGCCACCCTCACCGAACCCGAGGATCTGCGCAAACGCCTGGCCCGGGTCCACGAGGACGGCTACGTCTGGGCTTACGAGGAGCTCACCGAGGGCCTCAACTCGGTGGCGACCGCCCTCCGCGACACACGTGGTCGCCTGGTCGGCGCCATCCACGTCCACGGCCCCGCCAACCGCTTCCCCGCCACCGGGACCACCGAAGAAACCGGCCGGCTGCTCCTCGAGGTCTCCGAACGGCTCGGGGGACTGATCCCCCATCTCTGATGCCGGTCCCGGAAGTCGTGGTGAGGGGCATCACCGTCGACGTGACCGATCTCTCGCGGGGTAAGCAGTTCTGGAGCCGGCTCCTCGGCCTGGAAGTGGTGGCCGAAAACGACACCTACGTGTGGCTGGAGGAGGTCGTCCCCGGTATGCGCTTGATCCTCCAGCGAGTACCGGAGCCGAAGACGGTCAAGAACCGCGTCCATCTCGAGATCTCTCCGACCGACCCCGACAGCGCCATCAGATGGATCGAGAGCCTGGGCGGGACCCGGATCGGCGACGTGGAGGGCCCGGACTATGCCCTCGCGGTGATGGCCGATCCCGACGGAAACGAATTCTGCGTGAACCGGCGGCCGTCTGTGGGCCTGCTCGGAACCACGAAGATGCCATGATTGGGACGAGTGTGGAAAGGAGGTGATCGAACCGTGAAGATGCGAACCACCCAGCGTCGCCCGCGACTGACGACCCCCCTCGTCAGGCGCGATGGCGAGCTCCGGCCCGCTTCCTGGGACGAGGCCCTGGCGGTGGCGGCCGACGGACTCACCAGAGTCAAAGCCGCTCAAGGCGGCTCCGCCCTGGGCATGTTCAGCTGCTCGAAGGCCACCAACGAGACGAACTATCTCGCCCAGAAGTTCGCCCGGTCGGTGCTCGGCACCAACAACATCGACTCCTGCAACCGCACCTGACACGCTCCCAGCGTCACCGGTCTGGTGGCAGTGCTCGGAGCAGGGGGCGGTACCAGCTCCTACGAAGAGATCGAGAGCACGGATCTGATCATCCTGTGGGGCTCGAACGCGCGCAACGCCCACCCCATCTTCTTCCACCATCTCCTCACGGGGCTCCGCAACGGCGCCCGGATGTACGCCGTCGATCCCCGTCGCAGCGAATCGGCCCAGTGGGCCGACGTCTGGCTCGGCATCGACGTGGGGTCCGACATCGCGCTGGCCAACGCGATGGCGAAGGTGATCATCGACGAAGGACTCGCAGATCGGGCCTTCATCGACAACGCAACATCCGGATTCGAGGCATACCGGG
>DASUSU010000276.1:0-10583 GCA_036374915.1 Acidimicrobiia bacterium
TCGAGCCGGATCGGGCCCTCCAGCATCGACTCGGCCTCGGCCACGGCGCGGTCCACGTCATCGTTGGTGAGCACCGGCACGATGGTCTTGGTGGGAATGGCGGTACTGCCCGGCTCCAGGGCGAGAAGCGTCGCCTCCACCACCGCTCGGGCGGCGGGCCGGTCCACGCCCGTGCCCACCTTCGGGTAGACCGGGGCCGGCTCGCCCTCCTCGAGGACGACTCCTCCCGGGCTGGCCGGCAGCGATATGACCTCGCTGTCCCAGGTGTCGAACACCGCTTCGATGGCGACGTCGTCGACCGAGCCCCGCACCGGGAGATGGACCCGGTCGAAGACATGTCCGAACCACCAGGCGAACTCCGAGAAGACGTTGCCGTTGCGACCGATCCGCATCGCTTCGTCGGCGATCGCCTGTTCGTCGATGTCGAGCCCGGCCTCCGGGGGCTGCATGCTGACGAACTTGCCCTCGATGTTGAAGACCGCGGGACGGCTCACGAAGTCGTCCTCGACGCCGAGCAGGGCGCTCAGCGCCTGTTCCTCGTCGAGACCGCCGATCGGAGTGCCCGCGACCTCGACTCGCCCCATCACCTCGCCTCGCGAGAGGAGACGGGTGAGGCCGTAGGCGGTGAAGAGAAGGACGAGGACGGCGGCGATCGCCACGACGAGCGCGTTGAGCGGAGTGCTTCGTGAGGAGAGATGCTTGTTCATGTAAGGCCGCCCCAAACCGACCTTGCGCCCGGCGGGATGGTAACGAGCGGCGTTGGGTACTCGAAGCCAGGCCCGGTCGCTGTCTACGCTCGACCCGAGTGACGTTTCGATTCCCGGATGTGGCCGCAGGAGACGCGGTTCGGATCACCGCCAGCACCTACGTCACCTTCAAACGGTGCCCGGCTCAGGCGGAGGCGCGGCTCCAGGGGGTCTACGGCGCCGACAGCCGGCCCGCCTTCCTGGGAAGCCTCGCCCATCGTATCTTCAGCCGGCATCTGACCTCGGGCCAGATCCCGTCGCAGGAGTTCGTCCAGGCGTGCAAGGAAGAGATCGGCGGCTCCACGCTCAACAACAAGCTGGGCGGGCTCGAACTCCGCCCTTCGTCACTTGCCTCCGCCATCGAGGAGGTGCGGAGCCTGTACGAGCGTTTCACCCGGTTCCCCAACGAGGGATTCGAAGGCTCCGAGGTCTCGATCGAGGTCACCCCGTCCGAGGGTGTCGATCTGGTCGGGACCGTCGACGCGGTTTACCGGGAGGAGCTGGGCGGGCACCGGCTGGTCGACTGGAAGACGGGGGAGTTGGGTGACCCGGAAGACCAGCTCCTGTTCTACGCCCTGGTATGGGCGTTGGATCGAGGCGAGCTCCCGGCGTATGTGGAGGCGGTCTCGGTGCGGACCGGGGAGCGATACCGCGCGGTGCCTTCGTCGGGCGATGTGGGCAGGGTGGCGGCGGAATTGGGCGATCTCGTGAGTGCCGTCCGCTCGGCGTGGGCCTCAGGCGGTGACCTGCTCCGCAGCGCCGGGCCCTGGTGCCGATACTGCCCGTTGCTCGAGGATTGCGCCGAGGGAAAGGCGGCCGGGGTGTTGCTCGACTGAGCAGCACCCCGGCAAAGCCGCCGGTCAGCAGCAGGAGAGTCCCCCGCCGCCGCAGCAACCGCCACTGTCATCGAGAGAGATCATCAGCTCTCCTTTCATATCGATGACCTTCGATGTATTGATTATGGTCAATACATCGACTATTGTCAATACGTGATGGATTGCTGCACTCCGGTCTTTGCCGGCGTCCTCGACGCCGACGAGGCGGCCCAAACCGCCGGGCTGCTCGCTGCCCTGGGCGATCCGGTCCGCCTTCGCATCGTCTCGATGCTGGCCGCGGCCCGAGAAGGGACGGCCTGTGGCTGCGACTTGGAGGCTCCGCTCGGCCTGGCCCAGCCCACCGTCTCCCATCATCTGCGCATCCTGCGCGAAGCCGGTCTCATCGTGGGGGAGAGAAAAGGCCGCTGGGTCCACTACAGCCTGGTCCGGGAGCGACTGGACGAGATCAGGGATGCGCTGAGCCAGCGGCTCCCCGAGCCGGTCTGACCCCTATCCGTCGAGCATCTGCCGCACCTTGGTCACCGTGTTCCAGTTGCGAGCCGTGCCGGCCACGCCCAGCGTCTTCTCGAAGTAGTCGAGGTTGAGCCTCGACCTCCCCGATCCCTGCGGATAGTGCAGGTAGATCTCCCGGCCGGACAGCGCGAATCGGTCGGGAGGTGACCTGTCCGGGTCGAGCCCGGCCACCCGCTCCGGATCGGGTGCCGTCTCGAGGAAGACGGTGTGGAGAGAGGCAGGGTTCAGGCTCTCGTCCCAGAGCGGGTTGCCGGCGACGATCGCGTCGAGCTCGTCACGGGTGCGCACCATGACCCGGATCGGCCTGCCGGCGATGGATTCGATGGCCCGCTCCATGGTCTCACCCAGCTCGACGGGCCCGCCCGACCGGGGGGTGACGACCACGTTCCCGCTCTGCAAATGGGTGCGGGCGTCGGTGAGGCCGGCGGCCTGTAACGCCGACTTGAGATCGGCCATTGACAACAGGGAGCGTCCACCCACGTTGATCCCGCGTAGGAATGCCGCCATCGGGGTCGAAGACTCAGCCATCGGGACCGCGTGGTGGTCGAATCCCCCGGTGCTCCCAATCTCCGCCGAGGGCGGTGGAGACCACCTCCTCGGACTCACTGGGCTGTGCTCCCACGTCGTCCCGAACCGCCGGCCCGTCGACCACGGTGTTGCTCAGCTCTCCGAGCCCCTCGACCTCGACGGTCACGACGTCCCCGGGCTCCACCGGGCGTGATCCCGCCGGGGTCCCGGAGAGGATGACGTCGCCGGGAAGCAGGGTGATGGTCCGGGCCAGATCGGCGACCAGGTAGGCCATGTCCCACACCATCTCCTCGGTGTTTCCCTCCTGGCGAGTCTCTCCGTTCACCTTGGTCCGGATCATCTTGTCCCGATAGTCCCAGTCGTCGGTCACACCGGGGCCGATCGGGCACAGCGTGTCCGATCCCTTGACCCGGAGCATCGAACCGGCATCGGTGTCACGGAAGTCGTGGAGCCCGAAGTCGTTGGCGATCGTGTACCCGGCGATGTGCGCTCCGGCCTCGGAGGGAGCGACGTTGCGGCATCGCGCCCCGATGACGATGGCGATCTCGCCCTCGAAGTTGAGGTAACGGCACCCCGAGGGCCGGACCACCTCGCCGCGATGGGCGTTGAGCGAGCTCGTCGGCTTCTGGAAGTAGGTGGGCGCCCCGGGGAGCCGGGTCCGGAACTCCTCGACCCTGCTCCGGTAGTTGAGGTGGACCGCGATGATCTTCGACGGCTGGACCGGGGGGAGATGGATGGCCTGGTCGGCGGCCACCTGCCGCCCGTCTTCGCTCAGCAACCGATCCCCGTCTCGAATCGCCCTGGTCGGGGCGCCATCGAGGAGAATCGTCCGGAACTCGGTCATCCCGCCTCACGCTACCCAGGGTCGGGCGACGATTATGTTCGCTGCCGTACCACCCATGGCACTGAGCACACTCCATCGGGACCGGGGTGAGAGCGACGCCGATCTCGCCTCTCACGACACCTTCGTCCGCTCCGTCCCCCATGCCACCTTCGCCCGAATGCGGCGCGAGGACCCGGTGTCCTGGGTGGAGGAGGGCGACGGCCAGGGCTTCTGGGCCCTGACCAAGCATGCCGACGTGTCCATGGTCAGCCGCGACTATCGGAGGTTCACCGCGGCGCGGGGGATCCGGATCGAGCAGATGTCCCCCGACGAGCTGGAGGCGCGGCGGACCATGATGGAGCACGACCCTCCCGAGCATGCCCGTCTCCGCCGGCTGGTCCAGCCCGGGTTCACCCCCCGGGTGGTGGCCACCTACCAGGCTGCCTTCCGGCTCCTCGCCGGGCAGGTCCTCGACAGGGTCCTCCCCCTCGGCGAGTTCGACTTCGTCACCGAGATCGCGCGTGAGCTCCCGATCAGGCTGCTCTGCCGCCTGCTCGGGGTTCCCGAGACTGACGCCGGTCGTCTGGTGGCGTGGGGGGATCAGATGATCTCCAACGCCGACCCCGAGTACACGCCCGTGGTGATCGACAAGATCGACAGCGAGGAGTACCGCCTGCTCCCGTTTCGGTCGCCGGCGGCACTCGAGGTGTTCCGATACGCGGAAGAGGTGGCCACCGAGCGACGCAACCACCCGGCCGACGACATCATCTCCGCCCTGCTCACCGCCGAGCCCGACGGTCGGCCGCTGACCGATCTCGAGTTCAAGAACTTCTTCACCCTGATGATGGTGGCGGGGAACGAGACCACCCGGCACACCATCAGCCACGGGTTGATATTCCTGGTCGACCATCCCGACCAGATTTGCCGGTTGCGCGATGACCCGGAGGGTCTGTCGGCCTCGGCCACCGAGGAGATCTTGCGCGCCTCGTCGGTGACCATGCACTTCCGCCGCACCGCCACCGAGGAGGTCGAGCTGCGGGGCAAGAGGATCGCTGCCGGCGACCGGGTGGTGATGTGGTACCCGTCGGCCAACCACGACGAGGAGGTCTTCGACGAGCCGTTCCGCTTCGACATCGGACGGGAGCCGAACGACCACCTCGCCTTCGGCACCGGTCGCCACGTCTGTCTCGGGGCGTCCCTGGCCCGGCTCGAGGTGAGAGTCGTGTTCGAAGAGCTGCTCCGGCGGGTGGCCTCGGTCGAGATCGGTGAGCCGGATCGTCTCCGCTCCAACTTCATCAACGGGATCAAGCACCTCCCGGTGCGGGTGGTGCTGGTCTAGGCGCTCAGAGGTGGGTGAGGAGGAGGCCCAGGGCGAGGGCGAGAGTGGTCCAGGTGAGCAGGCGGAGCGGCTTCTCCCAGGTGCCGAGCAGCTCGACGCGATCCCATTGCCGTGCGCCGTCGAAGCGGGTCACCGCCTCCCCGGTGCTCCTCCTCACGAAGCGGGCCGGGGTGCTCAGGGCTCGTTGCGCCAGGCTGAGCAAGGTGGCCGCAGCGGCGATCACCAGCACCGGCACGGTCACCGTCCCGGTCTGGGCCCAATAGCCGACCAGCAACGGGAAGGCGCCCCAGGCCAAGCCGAAGCCGAGATCTGTGTGGAGCACGGGCCACTCCATGGCATAGCCGACGGCCAGGAGGATGCCGGCGGCCGCCCACAGCGGCACCCAGGGTGACACCAGGAACCCACCGGCGACGGCGATCGCCATCGCCACCGACATCGCTCCCGTCCCCAGCCACCACAGCGCCCGGTCGGAGAGACGAGTGCCGAGGGGACGGCTCTTGACCTCGTCCAGGGCGTGGGCCCCGACCCCGAGGCCGAACAGGAAGGCGGCCAGGGTGCCGGCCAGGATGCGTGCGTCGAGGGTAGGGGCGAGCGCGGCGCCGATCGGGATGTAGGAGAGATGCCACAACGTGTACGGGACGTGGAGCAGGGAGACGAGATCGCCCATCAGCGAGCCCGTCGGCGCATAGAAGGCGGGCCGCTGGTCGGTCAATGCCCGGCTTCCCGATCGGGCCGGCGGCCCCACATCACCAGCCCCCCGCCCAGGGAGAGACGTTGGTAGCGCACCTCGACCAGCCCGGCCCTCTCCCAGACAGCGGCGAGACCCGGAGGGGGGTAGCGGTCGGCGAAGCCATCGATGGAAGGTCCGAGGAATCGACCCACCCGATACCAGCCCGGGCCGGCGAGGAGCCCGGCGACGGGGAGGACGAGACGGGTGTAGCCCCACCACAGGGCCCGCCACACGCCGCGGGGGCGCCCGAACTCGACCATGGCGACGCTGCCGCCGGGTCGGACCACACGGGTGATCTCGCCCATCGCGCCGGGCAGGTCGCTCACGTATCGGAGCAGATATCCGAAAGTGACCGCATCGAACCGGTCGTCGGGGAAAGGAAGGGACTCGGCGGTCGCCACCACTCCGGTGGCCCCTCTGGCCACCGCCCCCTCCAGCATGTGCCGGCTCTGGTCCAGCGACACCACCGAGGCCCCCTTCTCCTGGAGGAGACGGGTGATCGAGCCGGTCCCGGCGGCGATGTCGAGCACGGTGTCGCCCGGCCCGACTCCGATCGCGGCCACCATGTGCCGACGCCAGCGCGGGTCCTGGCCCAGGCTCAGGATCCGGGCCCAGCGCTCGTAGCGGGGGGCCAGGGGAGCGAACAGGCCCTGGGCGAGGCGCGGCGGCGATTCGGTCACCCCCGCCAAGCTACCCGGGTGCCGCCCGGGCGCTCCACGACGTGGCCGTCCAACGCCGGCCCGTCCGGGCAAGCCGGTTTCGGCGGCCGTCGAATCGGGTAGTTGCACGTCTCGACCAGGAGGTTTCGATGCAAACCATCGATCAGGTGATGACCAAGAACCCGCGCACCGTCGCCGAGACTGCACCGGTCCGTGAGGCCGCGACCATCATGCGCGACGCCAACATCGGAGACGTGCTCGTCACTCGAAGCGACGGGACCGTGTGCGGGATCGTGACCGATCGCGACCTGACGGTCAACGTGGTGGCCGAGGGCAAGGATCCCAATGCGGTCACGGTGGAGGACGTGTGCAGCCACCACATCGAGTCGGTCGCCTCGGGCGACCCTGTCGACCGGGCAGTCGGTCTGATGCGAGATCGCGCCATACGCCGGCTCCCGGTGATCGACGACGGCAACCTGGTCGGCATCGTCTCCCTGGGCGATCTGGCCATCGAGCGGGATCCCCAATCGGCGCTGGCCGACATCAGCGAGGCGCCCCCCAACAACTAGGGGGCGTACCCCCCCAGTCGATCTCAACCGATCAGGGTCTTCTCGATCACGTCGATGGCGTGGTCGATGTGGTCCTGAGTCGTCCGCCGGTTGAGGATGGCGAACCGGAGCACGAATCGCTCGTCGATGGTGGTCGGGGACAGGTGGACCACTCGATCCCGGTTCACCGCCTCCAGGGCTCGCCGCCCCAGGTCGTCGTCCTCGAAGCGGAAGGCGACGATGGAGAGATCGGGTCTCCACGGTGTGTCCAGCCCCTCGATGCCGGAGAGCCGACGGTGGGCGTATTCGGCCAGGTCGAGGCTCGAGTCCAGGGCTTGCCGGAACGGGGCGACACCATGGAGATGGAGGGGGAGCCACATCTGGAGGGCGCGGAAGGGGCGGCTCAACTCGGGGCCGAGAGCCGCGATGTCACGGATCCCCGAGTAGTGGTCCTCCTCACGCAGATAGGCGCCCCGTCCCTGGTTGGCGTCGATGAGATGCCCCTCGTCACGCACCAGCAGCGCCCCAACCCCGAACGGGATCGACAGCCCCTTGTGCGGGTCGACGGCGATGGAGTCGGCCCGGTCGATCCCTGCGATGGCGGCCCGTCCCCTTTCGGTGAGCTGGAAGAAGCCGCCGTATGCGGCATCGACGTGAAGCCAGAGACCCTCCTCGGCCACCACCTCCACCAGCGCCGGCAGTGGGTCCACCGTCCCGGTGTCGGTGCTCCCGGCGGATCCGACGACCAGGAACGGGTCGAGCCCGGCCGCCCGGTCCTCGACGATGGCCGCACGCAGGGCCGCCGGGTCCATGCGCAGATCGGCGTCGACGGCCACGGTCCTGATCTGATCCCTGCGCAGCCCGGCGATCCTGGCCGCCTTCTCCACGGAGTGATGGGTGTGGTGGGTCACGTACACCGTGCCTGAGCCGAATTCGTCTCCGAGTCGTGCCGTTCGGGAGGCGACCACACCGGTGAAGTTGGCCATCGAGCCGCCGGAGAGGAGCACGCCCGAGGCCGTCTCGCCCAGGTCGAACAGCGAGGTCATCCAGCGCACCACCCCGTGCTCGATGGCGCTCATGCCTGGTGCGGCGTGGGACACCCCGGTGTAGCGGTTGAGCCCGGCGGCGAGGAACTCGGCCAGGGCGGCGGTGTACAGGCCCGCGTTGGGGATGTAGGACAGATGCCCTCCGGAAGGGTGGTAGACCCCGGAGCGGCCGGCCTGTTCCAGGTCGGAGAGGATGGCCTCCAGACTGCGGCCATCGTCCGTCGGAGGAGTCATCAGCCGGGCGGCGAGTGTTTCGTCGAGGTCGATGCCCGAGGCGGGCATGGTGTCGGCCCGGTCGAACCAATCCTGGAGGACCGCCAGGATGCTCTCGGCCAGTTCTGCTCGTTCCTGGTGGTCTGGTTCGAGAGCCGGCGACATCGGGCTCCAAGCTAGCCCGGCCCGATGGCTTCGCCCACCCCGGATCGGGCCATCTACGATCACGCGATCTACACCATGCAGACCATCTGATGTCAGGGTTCCTCTTCCCCCGGACCCCGAGCGGGCGATCGTCGCTGCTGCCGCCCCCTCCCTGGCACTACTCGGGGGAGATGCTGACGGTGGAGTACCGGACCGATCCGGCCCGGGTGGCAGACCTGCTGCCCGAGGGGGTGGAGCCCGCCGCCGAGGACCCAGGGGCGGTGGCCCTGATCTGGGCCGATTGGCAGAGCTGTGGCGACGACTTCGAGGAGATCCTCGACCCGGTGCGATCCCAGTACAAGGAGTGCTTCGCGGTGGTCCGCTGCTCGTGGGAGGGGGAGACCTGGAGCCGTTGCGTCTTCATCTGGGTGGACAAGGACTTCGCCATGGTCCGCGGCTATCACCAGGGCTACCCCAAGAAGATGGGGAGCATCTGGATGACCCGGCCCGTCACCACCGGCCGGGCCGGGCCCAGACTCGAGCCGGGTGCGAGATTCGGGGCCACCTTGGCGGCGGGGGACCGCCGTCTCGCCCGGGCGGTGATCACCTTGGAGCAACCGGCTCCTGGCGGTCCCGGGTTCGTCAACGGCCACGCCATGCTCCACAACCGCTGGTGGCCGGCGATCGAGTCCGACGGAACCGAGTCGCTCGACGAGCTGGTGACCATGCGCGGCTACGACGGTGAGATCGGCGACGTGTGGGGCGGCGGGGCCGAGCTCGAGCTGTTCGAGTCTCCCAGCGAGGAGTTGGCGCTGCTCGCCCCGGAGGAGATCATCGGTGGCTTCTACCACCGGGTTGGTGTTTCATGGAATGGCGGCACCACACTGCGCCGAACGATGCCAATGGAGGTTGAGAGCACATGACAGCGATCCTCGACGAGTTGAAGGAGCGTGGGAAGACCGGTCTCTACATCGGTGGCACCTGGTCGTCGGGGACCGGCGAGCTGCCCGTTGTCGACCCGGCCACCGAGGACGTCCTTGTCGATGTCGGGTTGGCCGAGGCCAGCGACGCCGGTGATGCGGTCGATGCCGCAGCCGATGCGCTCGGGCCCTGGTCGTCCACCCCGCCCCGGGACCGGGCCGAGATCCTGCGCCGCACCTTCGAGGCGATGCGCTCCCGGGAGGAGGACCTGGCCGAGCTGATCGTCCTCGAGAACGGCAAGGCCTATCCCGACGCACTGGGTGAGGTTCGATACGCGGCCGAGTTCTTCCGATGGTTCTCCGAAGAGGCGTCGCGGGTGGGTGGGGAGCTGCGTCTGTCACCGGCGGGGGACAAGCGGATCGTGACCGTGCGCCAGCCGGTCGGTGTCAGCGTGATGATCACCCCGTGGAACTTCCCGGCTGCGATGGCCACCCGCAAGATCGGCCCCGCATTGGCCGCGGGCTGCACCGCCATCGTCAAACCCGCGTCGGACACCCCTTTGACCACCCTGGCGGTGGTACATCTGATGGAGGAAGCGGGGCTTCCCCCCGGCGTGGTGAACGTGGTCGTCGCCCGGGGATCCTCGGGTGTGATCGAGCAGATGCTGCGCGACCCCCGGGTGCGCAAGCTCTCCTTCACCGGGTCGACCGAGGTGGGGCAGACCCTGCTCAGGATCGCCGCCGACCAGGTGCTCAACGTCTCCATGGAGCTCGGGGGCAACGCCCCGTTCATCGTCTTCGACGACGCCGACCTCGACGCCGCCTTGGAGGGGGCGATGGTGGCCAAGATGCGAAATGCCGGCGAGGCGTGCACCGCGGCCAACCGGTTCCTGGTCCATGCCTCCGTCGCCGAGAAGTTCACCTCGATGCTGGCCGGTGCCATGGGGGCGATGAAGGTCGGCCCGGGGATCGATCGGGCCAACCAGGTGGGGCCGATGATCAACGAGAGATCGCGTGATGACATCGCCAAGCTGGTCCAGGAGGCGGTCGACTCGGGGGCAGGCGTGGCCACCGGCGCGTCGGTCCCTGACCGGAAGGGCTACTTCTACGCCCCCACCGTGCTCGCCGGGGTCTCTCCCGGTGCCGCCATCCTCGACCAGGAGATCTTCGGCCCGGTGGCGCCGGTGGTGAGCTTCGACAGTGACGACGAGGCGATCGCCATGGCCAACGACACGGTCCACGGGCTCATCTCCTACGTCTACACCGGCGACCTCGCCCGTGGCCTGAGAACCGCCGAGGCGATCGAGTCGGGCATGGTCGGGCTGAATCGGGGTCTGGTCTCCGACCCGGCTGCCCCCTTCGGTGGGGTCAAGCAGTCCGGCATCGGGCGCGAGGGCAGCCACGAGGGGATCGAGGAGTTCCTCGAGACCAAGTACATCGCAACCAGTTGGTGAGCTCGACCCGCGCTCCCGCTCAGGGAGCCCGGGGGTCGACGGTGTATTTGAGGCCGAGTGGGCTGGTCCACTGGTACTCGCCGG
>DASUSU010000277.1:0-4964 GCA_036374915.1 Acidimicrobiia bacterium
CCCTGGGCACCCCTCTGGTCTCGGGGGGCCGGGAAGCCTCCAACTCGGGGGGCAGGGTGAAGCCGTCGAGGGCGTCGACCGGTCGGAGCAGGGCCGCGCTGGTCATGTGCCCACCATCTCGGAGAGGAGAAGCTCGGCGGTATAGCGGCCGCTGGGGAGCCCGCGGTCGAGCAGGCGGACCAGGGCGGGGGCACGATCCTCCGGATCGGGCCGATCCGAAATGTCCTCACCGGGGAACGCGGCCTGATGCATGCTGGTGTTCATGTCGCCGGGATCGAGCCAGTAGACGCGGATCCCGGTCTCCTCTACGGCGAGAACGCTGGAGATCTGCTCCAGGGCCGCCTTCGAGGAGCCGTACCCGCCCCAGCCCCGGTAGGCCTCGACCGCGGCATCCGAAGTGATGTTGACCACGGTGCCCTCGGTCTGCCGCAGATGGGGGAGTGAGAGCTGGATGAGACGGAGCGGGGCGAGGACATTGACCGCGAACACCTCGGCGAGCGCCCCCTGCGGGTATTCGGCCAGTTGCGGCAGCGGGCTCGGGCCGAGCGTGCTGGCGTTGTTGACCAGAAGCGAGAAGTCGCCATGGGCGGCAGCGCTTTCGACCAGATTCGCCGCGTGCCCATCGTCGCTCACATCCCCTGCGATCGCGTCGACCTCCCCGGGCCCGGAGTCGGCGATGTCGGCCGCGGCGGCTTCGAGGTCTTCCCGTCCCCGGGCGTCGATGACCAGGTCCCAGCCGGTCCGGGCGAGCTCGATGGCCACGGCGCGCCCGAATCCGTGGGATGCCCCGGTGATGATGGCGGTGCTCATGTCGTCACGGTACGGGGACCAGGCACCGGGGTCATCGGGCGGGGGTCGGATTCGGTCTCGGTCTCCGGACCTAGTGGCTCAGGTGTCGATGAGACCGCTCTTCACCGCAAACAGTGCGGCCTGGGTCCGGTCGTTGAGCCCGAGCTTCCTCAAAACGGCGGAGACATGGGTCTTCACCGTCTTCTCCGAGACGAAGAGCTCTTCGGCGAGACGGGCGTTGGACCATCCCTGGCCCAACCCGGCCAGGACCTCGCGTTCCCGGGCGGTCAACCCGGAGAGCGCCTCCGTTGGGTCGCCCCCGGAGACGTAGGCGGATAGGGCGGCTGCCGCCTCCTGGGCATAGACGGTGCGGCCGTCGGCCAGCTCCCGGATCGCATCGGCGAGCTGATCCGGGTCGGTGTCCTTGAGCAGATACCCGTCGGCTCCGGCCCGGATCGCCGGAACCACCTCGTGCCTGGCGGCGAATCCGGTCAGCACCAGCACCTTCACATTCGGATTCCACCGTCTCATCTCCGGGATCAGCTCCGATCCGGGCGTGTCGGGGAGATGGAGGTCGAGGAGGACCAGGTCGGGCTGGCCGGTGGCAAGCTCGCGCATCGCCTCCCTCCCGTCTCCGGCTTCGCCGACCACCACCATCCCGGGCTGGGTCTCCAGGAATGCGCGCAGACCGCGACGGACCACCGGGTGGTCGTCGACGATCATCACCCGTACCGGGTCGCTCACAGCGGGACCTCGAGACGAACCGTGGCGCCCTCTCCGGGGGAGGAGGTGATGGTGATGGTGCCTCCGAGCAGAGACGCTCGCTCCCGCATCGAGGTGAGGCCGAGTCTGCGCCCCCGGCTGGTGCTGGCATCGGGCTCGAAGCCGATCCCGTCGTCGTTGACGACGATCTCCACGCCTTCTCCGTTGGCCACTGAGACCGTGACTTTGGCCGCATGTGCATGACGCACCGCATTGGTCAGAGCCTCCTGGACGATCCGGAACACCTCGTGCTCCGCACGACCTTCGAGATCGGGCTCACCGTCGGCGACAACCTCGACCTCGATGTGATGGACCCGGCTCATCAGCTGGGCCAGACTCCTTATCGCCGGGAGCAAACCGTCCCGGTCGACGTCGGGGGTGCGCAGTCCCTCCACCACCGCCCGGAGCTCGGCCATCGCCTGTCTGGACAGGGTGGCGATCTCGCTCAATTCCTCGGCGGTCCGCTCCGGGTCGGTGGCGAGATGCCTCGATGCGGCCCGGGCGGTCAGAGACAGGCTGAACAGGGACTGGTTGAGGGCGTCGTGAAGCTCCCGCGCCATCCGATCCCTCTCCTCGGCCAAGGCGAGGGTGCGCGAGTCCTCGAATCTCGCCGCCGCCTCGATGGCGGCGGCAGCATGGGAGGCAAGCAGGGAGATGTTGGCCTCGTCCTCGTCCCCGAAACCGTCCGCACCTATCTTGTCGGTCAGATAGAAGGCGCCGACCACCTCGCCCTGGCCGACGATGGGGACACCGAGGAACGAGCTCATCTGGGGATGGGCCTTCGGCCACCAGCCCCGGAACCTGCGGTCCTTCTTGATGTCGGGCATCCGCACCGGCTCCGGGTCGTGGAGCATTGCATCGAGCAGTCCGTGGGTGCGGGGGAGGGGGCCCATCTCCGCGACCAGGTCGTCACTCATCCCGACATGGATGAACGCTGCAAACGCGTCTCCGTCGGCTTCCGGGATGCCGATGGCGGCGTAAGAGGCGCCCGAGATGGCTTTTGCGGTCTCCGCCAGCTTGGTGAGCACGTCGATGAGAGTGTTGCCCGGGGCCACCGCCTCGGTGATGGCGGCCAGGATGATCTCGGCGGTGCTCTGCCCGGATTCCACCAATCAAGGCTACCGACGGGGCCTCTCTGTCGGCCCGGCGGACGGATGCCAGGCTGACAGAGAGGAAGCCCTTTCGGTGGTCAGCGGCGGGCGGCCCGCTTGTACTGACGGACGGAGAGCGGTGCGAATATGGCGATGATGATCACCACCCAGATCAGGGTGTAGAGCACCGGATTCTGCAATGGCCACGCCGTTGGCTCCGGTGTCCCCGGCGGGATGTTCCCGAACAGCTCACGAGCGGACTGGGTCACCGCCGACACCGGGTTCCACTCGGCAAACGTCCGCAGGGCGGCAGGCATCGTCTCCAGGGGCACGAAGGTGTTGGCCACGAAGGTGAGCGGGAAGATCACCATGAACGAGGCGTTGTTGATCACCTCCACGCTGGGAACCAGCAGCCCGACGAAGGCCATCACCCAGGAGAAGGCGTAGGCGAAGAGAAGGAGCAGGCCGAAGCCGAGTGCTGCCTCCGCCACCGACGTCCTGATCCCCCAGCCGACCACCAGCCCGGTGAGGGCCATGATCGTGATCGAGAGGGCGTTGTAGATGATGTCGCTCGCCGTCCTACCCACCAGCACCGCCGACCTCGACATGGGGAGCGACCGGAACCGGTCGATGATCCCCTTCTGCATGTCGTCGGCCAGGCCGGCACCGGTGAAGGTGGCCCCGAAGATCACGGTCTGGGCCAGGATCCCGGCGATGAGGAACTCGCGGTAAGAGCTGCCCGCCACGTCTATCGCACCGCCGAACACGTAGGCGAACAGCAGCACGAACATGATCGGCGAGAGCAGGACGAAGACCAGGATCTCGGGCACCCGCTTGATCTTGATGACATTGCGCTTGGCCACCACGTGGCCGTCGGCGATCGCAGTCAGTATCTGGCTCATCGGCGGGCCTCCTCCAGCTCCGGGGTCTCGTCTCGCTGCTCGCCGTCGCTCGGCTCGGCCTCGGCAACGTGACCGGTCAGAGCGAGGAACACGTCGTCCAAGGTCGGACGGCGCAGGCCCACGTCCTGGACCATCACCCCTCGGCTGTCCAGGTCGCGCAAGGCCTGGGTCAGGGTCGTTGCCCCACCGCTGATCGGAGCGGTGAGCCCGCGGCTGTGGTGGTCGATGTGGATTTCCCCGACCGCAAACCCGGCGAGGACTTCCTTGGCCGTCGCCACCTGGTCGGTCTCGGTCACCGTGACCTCGATTCGCTCGCCACCGACCTGGGTCTTGAGCTGGTCGGACGTCCCGTGGGCGATCTCGCGCCCGTGGTCGATCACGACGATGTCGTCGGCGAGTTGGTCGGCTTCCTCCAGGTACTGAGTGGTGAGGAGGAGTGTCGTGCCCTTGCCAACCAGTTCCCGGATCACATCCCAGAGGTCGACCCGGCTCCGAGGGTCGAGACCGGAAGACGGCTCGTCGAGGAACAGGACCGGCGGCTCGGCCACCAGTGCCCCGGCGAGGTCGAGACGGCGACGCATGCCTCCCGAGTAGGTCTTCACCGGGCGGTCGCCGGCCTCGGTCAGGTCGAATCTGTCCAGGAGCTCACGAGCGCGGACCCGCGCCGTCGCCCGACCCAGGTGGTAGAGGCGCCCGATCATGTCCAGGTTCTCGAACCCGGTGAGATGCTCGTCGACCGCGGCGTACTGCCCGGAGAGCCCGATGAGGCGGCGCACCGACTTGGGGTCGGTCCGCACGTTGGCACCGGCGACGATGGCGGTGCCCTCATCCGGCTCGAGCAAGGTCGAGAGGATGGAGACCGCAGTGGTCTTGCCCGCCCCGTTGGGCCCGAGCAGACCCATCACCACGCCCTCTGGCACAACGAGGTCGAGCCCGTCCAGAGCGGTCACGTTCTTGTACCGCTTGACCAGGCCGGTCGCCTCGATCATGTTTCTCATTCATCTTCCTCCATCGTTCGAACCTGGCTGTGCCAGATAAGACGTCACGAGAGTCCGGAACTCATCGCGGGCCAGCCGCATTCCCCAGGGTTGGGCGAATCTACCGATCAATGCGGACAGCTTTGGTCCGCATAATCGAAAACGGCAGCCCGGGCAGGTTAGGAATCGGCGACGGTGTACGTAGATGAATATTGGGGGTGCCGCTCTAGTCGTCGCTCGATCGCCTCAGGGTGCCCGGGGTTGGGTGGTGTAGGTGTGCCCGAGTGGGCTGGTGAGCCGGTACACGCCCAGGTCGACCTGGTGGATCGTCCAGCCGTGGTGCCGGATCACATGGTGGTGCCGGCACAGGGGGCCGAGATTCTCGGTCTCGGTCGGCCCATCGTCGCTCCACGGCCGGTTGTGGTCGAGGTCGCTCTGGGTCG
>DASUSU010000278.1:0-17364 GCA_036374915.1 Acidimicrobiia bacterium
GATCGGTTCCACTTCAACACAACGGTGTCGTCGCTCATGTCCCTGGCCAATCTCTTTCAGGAATACCTGGCCGGCTCGCCCCGGGAGAAGACGTTCGCGGAGGCCTACCGGATCATGATCCTGATGCTGGCGCCTGCCGCACCCCATGTCACCCATGAGCTGTGGGAGCTGCGCGAGATGGGCACGATGCTGGCCACCGAGCCCTGGCCCGAGTGGGACTCCAGCCTGGTGGCGGAGTCCACAGTGACCATGGTGGTCCAGGTCAACGGGAAGGTGCGGGACCGGGTCGACGTCCCGGCCGACATCTCGGCCGAGCAGGCGGAGGAGCTGGCCCTAGCCCTGGAGAAGGTCCAGGGATGGATCAACGGTGCGGTCGTTCGCAAGGTGATCGCCCGCCCGCCCAACGTGATCAACTTCGTGGTGGGGTGAACGCCGGCCAGCTCCTCCAGGCGGGCGGTGTCGACTCGGTGCGGGTGCGTCTTCTCATCCACCCCGTCGACCCCGACTCGGTCCGGATTCGGCCGGCGCCCCGTCTGGTGCAGAAGATGTGGGGTCGCGGGATCCGGGCAATGACCCTGGGCAACACCATCCTGCTCGACCCGATGCTGCTCACCGCGGCCCAGGACCGGGCCGGGATCCTCCTGGTCCACGAGCTGGTCCACGTGCGCCAGTGGCACGACCTGGGGGTGGCCCGGTTTCTCTGGCGCTACCTCACCGCCTATCTGCGGGGCCGTCGTGACGGTCTCGGCCACCGCCGCGCCTACCTGGCCATACCGCTCGAAGTGGAGGCACGGGAGACAGCCGCCCTACTCGGCTGATCCTCCGCCGCACGTCACTTCACGACGACCCCGGCGAGGTCGGGCTCGGGGGGATAGCGGGGGTCCATCTTCTCCAGGGTCTGGATCAGGATGCTGGACACGACCAGGTTGCGGTACCACTTGCGGTCGGCCGGGACCACATGCCACGGAGCGTGCTCGGTCGAAGTCAGGGTCAGGGCCTCCTCGTAGGCGGCGAGATAGTCGTCCCACAGGGCGCGGTCGTCGAGATCTCCGCGACTGAACTTCCAGCGTTTGTCGGGCTCTTCGAGACGGGCCTCGAGACGCTGTCGTTGCTCGTCCTTCGAGATGTGGAGGAAGAGCTTGACCAGGGTGGTGCCTTCGTCGGTCAGAAGGCGTTCGAACTCCACGATGTGGCCGAAACGTTTCCGCCAAGTCTCCTCGGGCGCCAGGTCCTTCACCCGCACCACCAGGACGTCCTCGTACTGAGACCGGTTGAAGATGGTGATGGTCCCGTTCGCCGGGGTCCGCCGGTGGACCCGCCACAGATAGTCGTGGGCCATCTCGGTCTCGTTGGGGACGCCGAATCCCCAGACGTGCACTCCCTGGGGGTTGACGCCCTTGAAGACGTGTCGGATGGTGCCGTCCTTGCCCCCGGTGTCCATCGCCTGGAGCACGACCAGCATCTTCTGCTTCGACTCGGCCCAGAGCCGGGTCTGGAGCTCGGCGAGACGCACGTTGAGCGGCCCCAGAGCCGCCTTGCCTTCGGCCTTGTCGCCTTCGAAGCCTCGTTTCGACGCCGGATCGCGGGAGGAGAGGCCGGCGGCCGTGCCGGGAATCACCAGATAGGGCTTGGTGTCGAGCACCGCCGCACCCTAACCGGCGACGGTCTTCAAACGTCCCCCACCGTTTGGTAGGTATGCGGGGACCGGGTTCATGAGGGAGGGGCGAGGATGGGTCGGACGAGGGCGGCGGCGTTGGGCCTGGCCCTGGTCGCGGTGTTGGTCGGTGCCGGGTTGGGGGCGGGTCCAACCCGGGACCGGCCCCTCCCTGTTGCCGGAGCCACCACCCTCACTCCGACGACGCCGGTCGAGCCGCTGTTCCCGGTGTATGTGTCGGGGTGGGTGGCCAATCCCGGAGTGGTCGAGGTCGGCGAGGGGTCGATCGTGGCCGAGGCGGTGGAGGCAGCCGGTGGCGCCCTGGAGGGAGCCATGCTCGAAGCCATCAACCTGGCCCGACCCCTGGTGTCAGGTGACCACGTCCAGATCCCCGGACCGGGCGATTCGGTGGCCGTTGCCCCCGGCACCGATGTCGGAGGTCTGATCTCGCCCAACCGGGCAGACGTGTCGCAGTTGGAGGAGCTCCCCGGGGTCGGACCGGTCCTGGCGGAGCGGATCATCGCCCATCGCGAGGCCAATGGGCCGTTTAAGACGATCGAGGACCTGCTCGACGTGCCCGGAATCGGCGAGGCGAAGCTGTCCGCGATCCGAGACCTGATCGTGGTCCCTTGAACACCGAGCATCCGGCGTTCCCCCCTTCCGCCTCACGACCCTGGCTCTACTGCGCGGCCGCCACCGTGACCGCGACGTGGGTGGGGGCATGGCCGGGCCGGGGTCTGGCGCTGGCGGCGCTTCCGGTGGGGGTACTGGCGTTCGCTCGCATGAGCTTCGCCGCCTCGATCGTGGCGGTGGCTGCTTTCGCAGCGTCGCTGGCGGCGACCCCGCTCCAGCCGCTACCTGCCGGCCCAATCGAAGGTCGTGGGGTGATGGCCACCGATGTGATCGAGGGGAGGTATGGGCCATATGCCCTGATCGAGATGAGGCAGGGGCCGGTGATGGTCGATCTGCCCCCCGATGTCTCGGCCTCCCGGGGCGACGTGGTCGAGATCGAAGGGACTGCGGCGGGCGGCGCAGCGGGCTCGGTCCGGGGCCGGCGTCACCGTGGACCGGTCGACGTAGACCAATTCCGGGTCGTGTCCGGGCCTTCTTCGCCGATCATGGCCCTCGGCAACGCGATGCGAGACCGGGTCGGCGAGCGTCTCCACCCTCTGACCGGGGGTCGAGCCCTCCTGGCCGGCTTCCTGGTGGGCGACACCAGCGGTGTCGACGAGATCGACGAGTCGGCGATGCGCCGGGCCGGTCTGTCTCATTTCACCGCAGTGAGCGGGTCGAACGTGGCGCTCTATCTCGGTCTCCTCTACTTGTTGGCCGGTCCGATCGGCATCGGTCCGAGGAGACGGGCGCTGGTCGGGCTGCTCGGATTGCCGGTGTTCGTCGCCGCCACCCGGTTCGAGCCTTCGGTGATGCGCGCCTCGGCAATGGCAGCGCTCGGCCTGGTGGGGCGTCTGGTCGGCGTGGGGATCGAGGCCTGGCAGCTTCTCTCCGCCGCGGTCATCGGGCTGCTCGTCCTCGATCCGGCCCTGGTCCGCAACGTCGGCTTTCAGCTCTCGGTCGCGGCGACGACCGGTGTGATGGTTGGGGCTCGATGGCCGATGGCACAGAGCCGGGCCGCCCGGGCTCTTGCCGTGACCATCGGGGCACAGGCGGCGGTCGCTCCACTACTGATCATCCACTTCGGGCTGGTCCCGCTCCTCTCGCCTCTGGCCAATCTGATCGCGGCCCCGGTGGTGGCCGCTTCCACTGTCCTCGGTGCGATCGGGGTAGTCGGACCGGGATTCGTCGCCGACCTCGGTGCCTGGCTGGCAGGGCTGGTATTGGGGCTGGCTCGAGCCGCCTCACCCTGGCCACAGATCGGATGGTCGGGGCTCGGGCTGATCCTGGCCGGCGTCGGGCTCTACCGGCTCGTCCCCCGCCTCCGCGGGCTCCTGCCGCTGCTGGCGGCGGGGGTCATATCCCTGGCGGTTCTGGGACCGACCCGGGCGGGGCCCGAGATCGGAGCGGTGGTCCTGGACGTAGGTCAGGGCGACTCGATCCTTCTCTCCGGGGGAGAGGGGAGGTTCGCCCTCGTCGACGGAGGCCCGGACCCGGTTCTTCTGATGGAGAGCCTCCAGGAATTCGGCGTCGCCCAACTCGACTTGGTGGTGCTGACCCATGTCCACGCCGACCATGCCACCGGTCTCAGCGGATTGGTGGGCAGGATCCCGATCGGACGGGTCTGGGCGCGGGCCCACCCACATGAGACCGGGGCGTCGGAGAGACTGTTCCGCCTGCTCGAAGAAGCCAGGGTCCCGGTGGCCGCGCCGGCGGTGGGCGAAATCTATTGGCTCGGTGATCTCGCTCTCTCCGTGGATGGCCCGCTCCGCCGTTACGCATCGCCCAACGACCAGTCGATCGTGGTCACGGTGACCGGGCCCAATGGGTCGATGCTCCTCGCCGGGGACATCGAGACCGTTGCCCAGGCCGAGCTGGGTCACCTGCGGGCCGATGTGCTCAAAGTGCCCCATCAGGGCGCGGCCACATCCGACCCCGAATGGCTGAGCAGCGTGGGGGCTGACATCGCGGTCATCTCGGTTGGCCCCAACGACTTCGGCCATCCCGCCGACTGGGTGATCGCGACCCTGGAGGAGAGCGGTGCGTCTGTCCTTCGCACCGACCTGGCCGGGCACGTGCCGGTGCCCCTGGGATGAGGTGGGGCGTCCGGTCAAACATGGGAAACTGGAGGACATGCTCGATCTGGGCAAGACGCAGCTGCCCCTGGGTGAGATCACCTACGTGATGGGGGTGATCAACGCCTCGCCCGACTCGAAGAACGTGCACACCATCGCCAGTTCGGTCGACGAAGCGCTGCTGATGGCCGATCGGTACCGGACCTGGGGGGCGACCCTGATCGACCTCGGCGGGCAGTCGTCGCACTTCGACAACCCGACCATCGACAGCGCGGACGAGATCTCGAGGGTGGTCCCGATCATCGAGGCGCTGGCCGCCGAGGAGCATCTGGTCGCAATCGACACCTGGAAGCCCGAGGTGGCCAGGGCCGCGGTCGAAGCCGGGGCGGTCATCGTCAACGACACCGGTGGGCTCACCGACCCCGAGATGCGGGAGGTGGTGGCGATCACCGGGGTCGCCGCGATCGCGGTATACGTCGAGGGAGACAATCCCCATGACGTCGGTGAGATCGAGATCAGAGCCGACAAGGCCGCCCAGACCGCCGCCCGGTTCAGGCATCTGCTCGACGAGCTTGCCGTCGCCGGCATCGACAACGTGATCCTCGACCCGGGGATCGCGCTCAACTACCGGGGAGACTACGAGGCGTATACCCGGATGCAGCTGGAGGTCATCGCCGACTCCGAGCGGCTTCGTGAGTTGGGGCGGCCGGTCCTGATTCCCATCCCGCGCAAGCGTGACTTCCATCGCGTGGTTGCCTACATGGCTCTCGCCCTCGAGCACGGAGCCGACATCATCCGGGTCCACGATGTGGCAGTCGCCTGCGACCTGGCCAGGTTGTTCGGGCGCCAAGCCGGGCCCGGCAACTAGTGCGGGCACCAGGGTTCGTTGTACCGTCGAAGCCATGTCGCTGCTCCTGATCTCGGCTCCGGCCAACGCCGGTCCCGGGGAACGCCAACAGATGCTCGACGGGGCGGCGGAGCACTTTGCCCGGGCCGGTCTGGAACGGAGTCAGGTGCTCCGCATCGACGTGCCGGGCCGGGGGGCCGGAGAGGAGGGCGACGGCGCCCTGCGCAGCGAGCTGGAGCCGGCGATCCCCCTCCTCCAGTCGGGCTCGTTGTTCGGCGAGCCGCAAGGTCTCGAGTTGGTCGACGCCCAGAACCTCCAGGCGGCCGAAGGCGAAGTGTTGGAGGAGCTGTTCAAGACGGCCGATCTCTCCTCGATCGAGGTCGTGCTCCTCGCTGCGGGTGCGTTGCCCCGATCTCTGGCCGCACTGGTCAAGAGTCTGGGCACTTCGCAGTCGGTGAGGAAGATGTGGGAGCGACAGGCGCTGCAATGGCTCGACGCCGAGGTGCGCGACCGTGGTCTGGTCCTGGAGAAGGGCGCGGACAAGGCGATGTTGCAGAAGTTCGGCTCCGACACCGCATCTATGGGCCAGGCTCTCGACCAGCTCGAAGAGACCAGTGGGAAGATCACCAGGGAGCTGATCCTGGACCGGTTCAAGAACCGGCCCGACGAGCCGACGTTCCTGATCACCGACGCCATATCGAAGGGGGAGGTGGGCGAGGCGCTGCGTCGCCTCTCCGACTTCCTGGTTCACGGCCATCCCCTGGTCTTCCTCGCCGCGGTCGAGTCCGACCTGAAGAAGAGGGCCCTGGCGGCGGCGGCCCCCGACGAGTCGACCTACCGGGACTGGATCGGCGTCGCACCGGGTGATCGGGGCGCGGCCCGATTCTGGTCGCAACGGGGCCGGGTCAGGGAGTCTGCGCTCCGGCGGGCTCAGGAGGCATTGGTGCGCGCCGACCGGGTGATCAAGTCCCAACCCGAGGAAGTGCACCGGGTGACACTGGAACGTCTCACCGTCGCCCTATGCCGCTGGTATGGGTGAGGCGGCTGTCGGTACTGAGTAGGTGCTAGGTGTCGGACGAAACCCGCTTGGCGAGTCTCGACTTCTTCCGGGCCGCGGTCTTCTTGTGGAGGACGCCCTTGGACACTGCGGTATCGATCTTGGCTTGGGCCTCACGGAGCAGGTCGTCGGTGGGATCGCCGGCGAGAGCGGCCGTCTCCACCTTCTTGACACTGGTCTTGAGACTGCTCTGAATCGCCTTGTTCCGCATGCGACGGACCTCGTTCTGGCGATTCCGCTTGATCTGTGACTTGATGTTGGCCATATCGGTTTATCGGTATTCGGTAGTCGGAATCCGGACAGCCCGAAGCCATCCGTCGTGAGGGGTCGGCCCTGGAGCCGAGGCGCCAAGGCTAACAGGGGGGTTGCGGAAGGTACAATGTGGGCCCCTCCCGGTTACCCGTGACCAATCAAGCGCGCATCCGCAACTTCTCCATCATCGCCCACATCGACCACGGCAAGTCGACCCTGGCCGATCGTTTCCTGGAGCGGACCGGCGCAGTGACCGGTCGAGAGATGCGGGAGCAGGTCCTCGACACCATGGATCTGGAACGGGAGCGGGGAATCACGATCAAGGCGCAGACGGTCAGACTGCGGCACGTCGCCGCCGACGGGGAGGAGTACGTGCTCAACCTGATCGACACTCCCGGCCATGTCGACTTCTCCTACGAGGTGTCGCGATCGCTGGCCGCATGCGAGGGAGCGCTCCTCCTGGTCGACGCCGCCCAGGGGGTGCAGGCGCAGACCCTCGCCAACGCCTACCTGGCCATCGACGCCGGTCTCGAGGTGATTCCGGCAATCAACAAGATCGACCTGGTCGCCGCCGATCCGGACCGGGTGGCGGGTGAGATCACCAACGTGATCGGCGGGTCGCCCGAGGACATCGTGCGGATCTCCGCCAAGACCGGGGAGGGGATCGACGAGCTGTTGCAGAGACTGATCGACCAGGTGCCCCCGCCCCGCGGCGAGCCCGATGCCCCGCTCCGGGCCCTGGTCTTCGACTCCTACTTCGACGCCTATCGCGGTGTGGTCTGCTACCTGCGCGTCGTCGACGGTCGGCTCCGGTCCGGTTCGCGGCTCAGGTTCATGGCGACAGGAGAGTCCCACGACGCCGCCGAGATCGGCTTTCTCACCCCGACCGCCCAACCGGTGAACCTCCTCGAAGCCGGCGAAGTCGGGTACCTCATCACCGGGGTCAAGGAGATCGACCGGATCAAGGTCGGCGACACACTCACCGACGCCGCCGCACCGGCCCGGGACCCGCTTCCCGGGTATGCCGAGCCCAAGCCGATGGTCTTCTCCGGCTTGTTCCCGACCGACGGCGACGACTTCGAGCGGCTGCGCGAGGCACTCGACAAGCTGCGTCTCAACGACGGCTCCCTGACCTGGGAGCCGGAGACGAGCCGCGCCCTCGGCTTCGGGTTCAGGGTCGGCTTTCTCGGTCTGCTCCACATGGAGATAGTCCGGGAGCGGCTGGAGCGGGAGTACGACCTCGACCTGGTCGCCACCGCGCCCTCGGTCGCCTATCGGGTCACCCTGCCCGACGGGACGGTGAAGGAGATCAAGTCACCCCAGGACCTGCCGGATCCGGCGAGTCGGATCGGTGTCTCCGAGCCGTATGTGAGAGCGATGATCCTGGCCCCGAGCGAATACGTGGGCCCGATCATGGAGCTGGTCACCTCGAAGCGGGGCGAGATGGGCAACATGATCTATCTGAGCCCGGAACGGGTCGAGCTCGACTACCGAATCCCCCTCGCCGAGATCGTCTTCGACTTCTTCGACCTGCTCAAGTCGAGAACCAAGGGCTACGCCTCTCTCGACTACGAGCCGGACGAGTATCGGGAGGCCGACCTGGTCAAGGTCGACATCCTGCTCAACGCCCAGCCGGTCGACGCCTTCTCCGCGATCCTGCACAGGGACAAGGCCGCCGGCTACGGCAAGACCATGACCACGCGACTGCGAAGCCTGATACCCCGGCAGATGTTCGACGTCCCGATCCAGGCGGCGATCGGGGGGCGCATCATCAGCCGGGAAACGGTGAAGGCCAAGCGAAAGGACGTGATCGCCAAGTGCTACGGCGGCGACGTCAGCCGTAAGAAGAAGCTTCTCTCCAAGCAGAAGGAGGGCAAGAAGCGGATGAAGATGGTGGGGTCGGTGGAGGTGCCGCAGGAGGCGTTCGTAGCTGCCCTCCGCGTCGACGACGAGCCATGAGCCGGGGCGGGCACGACCTCGACGTCGATCGCTTTGCCGATACCCCGGCCGCATATGTGCACATCCCGTTCTGCTCTGCGGTCTGCCCCTACTGCGACTTCGCGGTGGTGGCCGGGGCGGACAACCTGGCCGGGCGCTACATCGAAGCCGTGGTCGCCGAGATCGAGTCCTCGGCTCGATGGCGCCCGTTCGACTCGGTCTATTTCGGGGGTGGCACTCCGAGCCATCTGGACCCGTCGCTACTGGGAAGGGTGCTCGACGCCCTGAGACGGCGTCACGGCCTGGCCGACGGCGCCGAGATCTCACTCGAGGCGAACCCCGAGGATTTCGGGCCGGATCAGGCTGAGAGACTGTGCGAGGCCGGCTTCAACCGGGTCTCGTTCGGGGCGCAGAGCTTCGACGACGACGTCCTGGCCCGGCTCGGCCGGCGGCATCGAGGGGCTGACATAGCGGTCTCCGTCGCCAACTCACGCCGGGCAGGTTTCGCCAACGTGTCGCTCGATCTCATATTTGGCGCCGCCGGGGAGTCGGACCGGTCGTGGGAGGAGACCTTGCGACAGGCGGTGGGGCTGGGCCCGGACCACGTCTCCTGTTACGCGCTGACGGTCGAGCCGGGAACGCCGCTGCACCGGGAGGTGAAAGCGGGAGCGGAAGCGCCCGACCCCGACACTCAGGCCGATCGCTACGAGGTCGCCGAACGAATCCTCCCCGCTGCCGGTCTGTCCAGATACGAGGTCTCCAACTGGTCACGTCCCGGCCACGAGTGCAGGTACAACCTGACCGTGTGGGCCCAGGGCGAGTACGAGGCCTACGGCAACGGCGCTCATCGCTTCCGCGACGGCGTGCGCAGTCACAACGTTCGCCGGTTGAGCGCCTACATCGAAAGGGTGGAGAGCGGCTCGAGCCCGGTCTCCGGCGCCGAGACCGTGGCCGGCTGGGAAGGGGAGATCGACCGACTCTTCGTCGGGGTGCGCCGGTCCGCAGGTGTCGGGGCCGGCCCCGGGGTCGAGGCCCTCCTCGAAACGCCCGGGGGAAGCCTGCTGCTCCGGGAGCGGATAATCGACGTCTCCGAAGGGAGATTGGTGGTGCGCCGACCCCTGCTCACCGACGAGGTCCATCGACAGATACTGGATCTCGAGCCACCTCGAGGGTGGGTGGAGCCGGGAAAGCCGGATAACCTCTAGCAGACCGATGCTGGAAGATCGCCGGTCCGAGATCCTCCGTGCCCTCGTCGAGGAGCACATTCGCTCGGGTGAGCCGGTCAGCTCCCGAGCGATTGTCGAGCGCGCCCACCTCTCGGTCTCGACGGCGACCGTGCGCAACGACCTGGCCACCCTGGAGTCCGAGGGCTTCGTGATCCAGCCCCACACGTCGGCGGGCCGCGTCCCCACGGCCGCGGCATATCGCTACTACGTGGACCACCTCGGACCGGGACGGCTCAGATCGACGGCTCAGGCCAAGATCCACAATCTGTTCGGCGAGGTCCATCTCGAGCTGTCCAAGCTGTTGAAGGCCACCTCCGATCTCCTCGCCGAGGTGACCGATCTCCCCGCCGTGGTCGTGGCTCCGGCACTCAGAGGCGACCGGGTGCGCGCCCTGCACAGCGTCCAGATCACCGGTGACCAACTCCTTCTGATCGTCGTCACCGACGGTGGGCGGCTGCTCCAGCAGCGGGGCAGGGTCAGGGTCCCGATCACGGCTCGCGAGCTCGAGGATGCCCACCGGATGGTGAGCAACGCCGCGGTGGGAATGGTCCTCGGCTCGGAGCCTGCGATCAGCGAGGAGGAGCTGGCCCGGCTCGACGAGCCGATACGGGAGGCCGTGCTCACCATCAACGACGGCCTGCAGCTCGTCGCCGCCAGCGGCACCGAGATGTTCATCGGCGGGACCCAGCGGCTGACCTCGGTGTGGGAGGACCTGAACGCGGTGCAGAGCATCCTCGAGGTCCTGGCCCGGGAGGCCGAAGTGATGAAGATACTGGCCGCCGCAACGGGCACCTCGATCCAGATCGGATCCGAGCTTCCGGTCCACGACGTCGATCTCGCCGTGGTATCCAAGACCTACGAGGTCGGGTCGAGCGGAGGGTCGGTGGGCGTGATCGGGCCGATGCGCATGGACTACAAGAGGGCCATCTCTGCGGTCGAGGAAGTCTCCCGCGAGCTCGAGGACCGGATCAGCTCCGAACAAGACTGACCCATGGCCAAGGACTACTACGAGATACTCGGCGTCGGCCGGGACGCCACCAGCGACGAGATCAAGAAGGCGTTTCGGCAGATCGCACGGGCCACGCATCCCGACGCCAACCCCGGCGACCCCTCGACCGAGGCGCGGTTCCGGGACGCCGCCGAGGCCTACGAAGTGCTGTCCGATCCCGACCGGCGGAGACGATACGACCGGGGTGACAGCATCGACCTGTCGGATCTGTTCGCCGGGTGGGGTGGTCTCGACGACATCCTTCGCTCAGTGTTCGGCGAGGGCCAGATGTTCGGAGGCGGCCAGAATCGGCCGGCACGGGGTCGCGACGTCCTGGTTCGGGTCGACGTCGACCTGAAAGGAGCTGCGTTCGGCACCGAGGCGCCGGTGCGGTTCCGCACCAGGGCGACGTGCGAGGTGTGCTCCGGGACCGGGGCCAAGGATGAAGAGGGGCGGAGCACTTGTCCCGAGTGTGGAGGCGCCGGCTCGGTGCGCATGGCCCGGCGATCGCTCTTCGGCACGATGATGACTGTGGGCACCTGTCCCACCTGCCGCGGGGAGGGGGTCATGATCACCAACCCGTGCCCGGCCTGCTCGGGGCTGGGGGCGGTCGACGAAGAGACCACGGTGACGGTGGAGGTGCCGGCCGGTGTCTCGACAGGGACCAGGCTTCGGCTGTCGGGCCGGGGTGAGTCGGGTGGGCGCAACGGGCCGTCGGGCGATCTATATGTCGAGGTCCACGTGTCGCCCGATCCGAGGTTCGAGCGGCGCGACGCCGATCTGGTCCACCAGGTGTCGATCGGCATCGCCGAAGCGGCCCTGGGGACGAGGGTCACGGTCCCGTTGGTGGAGGGCGGGGAGACCGATCTCGAGATCCCGGCCGGGACACAGCCTGGCGCCGTGTTCCGGATGAACGGTCTCGGCGTGACCCGTCTCGGCCGCCGCTCACGGGGCGACCTCCATGTCGTGGTGGCGGTGGAGGTGCCCACCGAGCTGACCCCCGACGAGGAGGATCTGCTTCGACGCTGGTCGGACCTGCGGGGGGAGAGGACGGACCGTCCCGCATCGGCCGGCTGATGGTCCACATTCCCCATTTGTTCATCCCCGGCCCATGGGTGGAAGACCGGCTCGACATCTCCGATCAGCAGCGACGCCACCTGGAGAAGGTGCTTCGCCTCGGCCAGGGAGAGGAGGTCGGGTACACCGACGGGGCGGGATCCTTCGGCTCGGGGCGGTATCAGGCTGCCGGCGTGATACGAGGACCTGAGGGCCGGGCGCCGAGACCGAGCGATTTGATCGTGGTCAGCGCTCCGCCGGACAGTCGTGAGCGGGCCCGGTTCCTGGTCGAGAAGCTGGCCGAGTTGGGGGTGGCCGGACTCCGCTTCCTCGATACCCGCCATGGCCACGGACGACCACCCAAAGTGGACCGGCTCCGGTCCTGGGCGGTGGCCGGGCTGGAGCAGTCACGGGGTGCCTGGCTGATGGAAACGTCCGACGGACTAGTCACCCTTGCCGATATCGAGGGTCCCTACGTCGTCTGCGAGATGGGGGGGAGCACCCAGCGGCCCTCCGCGCGCACAGTGGTCATCGGCCCTGAGGGAGGGTGGGCCCCGGGAGAGATCCCCGAAGCCGCGCCCCGCTACGGCCTCGGTGACACGGTGCTTCGGGTGGAGACCGCTGCCCTGGTCGCGGCAGCCCGGATGGTTTGAGTGCTTGGTAAGGCCATGGTCGAAGAAGTAGCATCCCGTCACGGGCTTACGGGAGAAAAATGGCCGACAAATTCAGCGCTTCGCTCGGGATGCGCCTACGGGCTGCGCGACGGCATCGTGGCTGGTCGCTCGGAGAGCTCGAGTCGTACACCGGCGGTGAGTTCAAGGCCTCCGTTGTCGGTGCCTACGAGCGCGGGGAGCGCGCGCTCAGTGTTCAGCGTCTGGTCAGGCTCGCCGAGATATACGCAGTCCCCGCCGCAGAGCTGTTGCCGATCGGCAGTGGCGACCGCGGGGTGATGATCGATCTCGACCTTGCCGCCGAGGCGGGGGATGGCGATCTGATCGACCGTTATCTCGCCGCCATCCACTTCTTGCGGAGACAGGGGAGGCCAGACGAGGTGCGCGACTCTGACAAAGCGGTGATCGCCTCTCTCCTCGAATCGACCGTGGATGCGGTCTCCGGCTCCGACTGAATCTCTGATCAAGCCGGCACGGCCTCTAGAATGTGCGCGACGCCACAAAAGGGGCGTCGTTTTCTGTGTTCACTGAGCAAACCGACTCTCGCTTACGCGTCCCCAGCCACCACTTGATGTTGGACCTGCTCGGGGAGGCGGACCGCCACCTCCGTCAAGTGGAATCCCACTTTCCGGGGGTGCGGTTTGTCGCGCGTGGCGACGAGGTCTCGCTGAGAGGTCCCGACACCGAGGTGGAGCGGGCGCGAACCGTGCTCGAGGAGCTCCTCATCCTGGTGCAGGAAGGCCATGCCCTCGACTCGGCCCGGGTCGACGAGGTGGTGAAGATGGTGATCGAGGACGTCCCCAGCCCTTCGGGAGTCCTCTCCGACGGGATCCCGGTGGGACGGGGCCGGATGATTCGCCCCAAGACCCACGGGCAGCAGAAGTACATGGAGGCGATTCGGGAGAACACCCTCACCTTCGGCATCGGGCCTGCCGGCACGGGCAAGACCTATCTGGCCATGGCCGCCGCGGTAGACAGCCTGGTCAGCGGCTCGGTCCGCCGCATCAACCTCACCCGCCCCGCCGTCGAGGCGGGGGAGCGGCTCGGATTTCTCCCCGGCGACCTCGCCGCCAAGGTCGACCCCTATCTGCGCCCGCTCTACGACGCTCTGTGGGACATGCTCGGCCCCGAAGAGACGGCCTCGCTCGTGGACAAGGGAACCATCGAGATAGCTCCGCTCGCTTATATGCGTGGAAGGACCCTCAATGACGCCTGTGTCATCCTCGACGAAGCCCAGAACACCACACCGGAGCAGATGAAGATGTTCCTCACCCGGCTCGGGTTCAACTCCAAGATGATCATCACCGGCGACATGACCCAGACCGACCTGCCGGACAATCGGCGATCCGGGCTCAAGGTGGTGCGTGAGATCCTCTCCGACATACCCGGGGTGTCATTCGTCGAGCTGACCGCCCGTGACGTCGTCCGCCACCGGATCGTGGCCTCGATCGTCGAGGCGTACGCCCGGTTCGAGAGCAAGACCACCTGATGCCGCGGCCCACCCTGGTCCGGATCGCCACCTTCCTCGCCACCGTTGTGGCCGCCTGGGGCGTGCTCTCGCTGGGGACCGAGCGCATCACTCTCGAACTGGAGGAAGGGGACCTTGCCGATCAGCCGTTCACCGCCGAGGTGACCCGGAGCGTTGTCAACGTGGCCGCCACCGAGGCGGAGAGGGAAGCGGCTCGGAACCAGGTCGAATCGATCTACCGCACCGACACCAGCGTGCAGGACTCGGTCCAGGAAGGGATTCGGAGCCTCTTCGAGACCATCCAAACCCAGGTGATCGGACCCGACCCAGAGACCTCTCCCGAGGTCACCACCAGCACAACGGCGCCACCGGCCGAGGAAGAGACCACGGAGGAGACCGAGACCACCGAGACCACGCTTCCCCCTCAGCCGATTCAATTGACCGGTCTGGTGTTCGTCGACGTCGACGGAGACGGTCTGTTTCAGCCCGATCTGGTCAACGAGGAGGGGTTCAGCGACTTCGGGCTCTCCGGGGTGCCCCTGACCGTCGGCTCGTCGGGGCAGACCGCCACCGGTCAGACCGCAGCCGACGGCTCGTTCAGTGTCGAGACCCTGGCCGGAACCGTGACCGTGGCCATCGGTGTGGAGCAGTCGACCCACGCCGGCAGGTTCCTCATGCCCCAAGGACAGAGCTTGGAGGTCGAATGCGAGACGGAGGCCGAGTGTCAAGCGGCTCCCGTCGCGGTCTCGCCCAACCTTCGCCCGGTCGAGGAGGTCGTTGCCGAGATCCGGTCCGCGAACCCGAGACTCGCTGCAGATGCGGCCACGACCCTGGTCAAACTGGCCCGCGGTGACGTGCTGCGGACCGCTGCCGGCCAGCAGAACCTCCTCCATCTGGCCGAGGTGCAACGTGAGGTCATCGGCCGCGTGCTTCAGGAGTTCGGCAGCCTGATCACGCCAGACGAGCTGCTCGAGGTGCAAGGTCAACAGGTGGTGGGGCCGCCTCCGGTGCTCCTACCTGGCGAGACCAGCGTCAACGAGGAGGCCAGTGCCGCCGCAGGCGAGGTGGTGGCCACCTATCTGCAGGCCAACTACCTCGAAGACGTCGATGCCACCGAGCAGGCCCGTGTCGACGCCGCCAATGCCATAGAGCCGGTCGCCCAGGAGTTCAGTGCAGGTCAGATCATCGCCCAGGAGGGCGAACGGCTCACCCAGTTCCAGATCGACGCCATCGAGCAGACCGGCGGGATCGACGACGCACAGCAACAAGGGGGCCTGCTCGCGGTGCTGGCGGTGCTGGTTGGCGTGCTCGGTTTGTACCTCTCTCGTTTCAGGCCCGAGTTCTGGGCCCGCCCCCGGATGGTGGCGCTTCTCGGCATCCTGCTGGTCCTGGCCGCTGGCGCGGTGCGTGCCACCGAGCTGCTCAACGAGAGCTCGAGCTGGTACGTCCTTCCCGCGGTCGCTTTCGGTTTCATGACCGCGGTTCTGTTCGACTCTCGGATCGCGGTGCTGATGGCTCTCTGCCTCGGCGTGGTCGCCGCAGCCGGGACCCAGGACACCGGCGTGGCGGTCTATGCGGCGCTGGCGACACTGGCCCCGGTCCCCTTCGTCAGCGCGGTGAGCAGTCGCGGGGCATTCAGGAACGCGGTGATCCTGTCCTCGTTCGCCGCGGCGATCGCCGCGGCCTCCACCTCGTGGCTGTTCCATGCGCCGCCCGACGCCCTGCCGGTCGACGTGCTCGGGCTCACCATCGACATCCCCTTCCAGTTCATCGGGACTTCGATGCTGTGGGCGCTCGGGGTCTCAGCCGTTGCGTCGCTGATCGGGCTGGCTGCCCTCCAGTTCTTCGAGTCCGCCTTCGACATCACCACGAGTCTCAGCCTGCTCGATCTCACCGATCGAAATCACGAGGCGCTCCAGCTGCTCCAGGAGAAGGCCTTCGGCACCTTCAACCACTCGCTGATGGTGGGAACGTTGGCGCACGCCGCGGCCCGTGCCATCGGCGCCAACGCACTTCTCGCCCGGGCCATGTCCTACTACCACGACCTGGGGAAGACGGAGAACCCGACGATGTTCATCGAAAACCAGTTCGGGATCCAGAACCCTCACGACTTCCTCACTCCCCAGGAGTCGGCAGAGATAGTCCGCAAGCACGTCAGCGACGGGATCACCCTGGCCCGCCAGTTCAAGATCCCCTCGGACGTGGCCACCGGCATCGTGAGCCACCACGGCGACGGGATCATGCGCTTCTTCTACGAGAAGGCACGCTCGCAGAGTGGTGAGGACGTCAACCCCGACGAATTCCGCCACATCGGGCACAAGCCGCGTACCGCAGAGACCGCGATCGTGATGCTCGCCGATTCGCTCGAGGCTGCATGCCGGGCCAACTTCCAGACCGAGGAGCCGACCCCCCAGGCGATCGAGAAAGTGGTGGACCGTGTCGTCGACGAGAAGCTGAACGACGACCAGCTCTCCGAGTCGCCGCTGACCCTCGCAGAGCTGACCGCGATCCGCTCGGCCTTCTTCGACTCGCTGGTGGGCCATTACCATCAGCGGATCGCCTACCCGAATTTCCCCGGCACTTGATGGACGACCCTCCCAGTCGAAAACCCGGCGCCGGCCAGTGAGCGTCTTCCTGGCCGACGAACAGGGTGTTCCGGTGGATCTGGATCGACTGCGCCGTTTGGCCGAGCTCGTCCTGGCCGAGGAGGGGTACCCGACCGAAACCGAGCTCACCGTGCTCCTGGTCAGCGAGGACGAGATGGCCGCATACAACGAGCGGTTCCTCGAGCGCTCCGGGCCCACAGATGTCCTCGCCTTCCCGGTGGAGGAGCTGCTCCCCGGCATCGTCCCCGACCAGGACGCCAACGGGCCGCCGCTGATCATCGGCGACGTGATCGTGGCGCCGGGCTATGTCGGTCGTCAGGCCGAGGAGAACGACGTGGAATTCGAGGACGAGATGGCGCTGATGGTTGCGCACGGCATTCTCCATCTCCTCGGGTACGACCACATCGACGATGCCGACGCCGAGGTGATGGAGCGACGCGAGGTCGAACTGCTCGGCCTGGTCGGGGTGACACGGCGATGAGCGTGGTGGTGCTGATCGTGGCGGTGGTGGCCATGCTCCTGGCGGCATGGCTGCGCGCCGCCGGATCGGCCATCGCCAGGGTGCCCCGTGCCGACGCGCTCCACGACGCCTCCGAGGAGGTCCGTGGTGCCGGGACCGTGGCCGATCTGCTCGACGAGCGCGAGGCGATCACCCCGGCGGTCGCCCTGGTCGGCTCCGGGCTCCTCGTGGCCGCGGCCGTATCGGGAACGGCGGTCTTCTCCGCCGGAGAGACCCTGGCCCGGGCCATCGTCAACGCGGTCATCGTCTTCCTGGTGGTGTTCCTGCTCGCCGATCTCGCCCCCCGGCAGCTGGGTCGGCGCAGGACGCGGTCCATCGCCTATTTCTCTGCGCCACTTTTGTCCATCGCGGTCACCCTGGGCGGTTGGGCGACCGACTTGATCTACGACTCGAG
>DASUSU010000279.1:0-4070 GCA_036374915.1 Acidimicrobiia bacterium
GACCCGGAGGGTGGGTTCTTCTCCGTCGGCAAGCTCCGCTCGGAGAAGGCGGGTGACTTCCTCACCTCTCCGGAGGTCAGCCCACTCTTCGGCGAGACTCTGGCCCGGTATGTCGAGCGGGAGCGAGAGCGGATCGGTGAACCGTTCGCCCTGGTCGAAGTGGCGGCAGGGTCGGGATCCTTGATCGGTCCCCTCTTGACGACCATCGATGTCGAGGCGTGGGCGGTGGAGACATCGCCTGCGGCCCGTCTCGCCCTGGAATCGGTGCTCCCCCCCGGGCGAATCCGCACCGATCTGCCCGACCGTATCCGGGGTGTGGTCATCGCCAACGAACTGATCGACAACCTCCCGATGGCGTTGGCTCAACGTGTCGACGGCGCATGGCGGGAGCGATGGGTCGGACTCGACGGCGATGGCCTGGGCCTCGTCGACGCCGACGCCCGCAGCGAAGTCGTGCAGTGGCTCGGCGACCACGCCGGTGACGTGCCGGACGGAGGCTGGGTGGAGGTGCAACTCGCCGCGTCGAAGTGGACGGGCGACGTGTTGCGACGTCTCGAGGCCGGCTCGGTCCTGATCTTCGACTACGGGGACCTCGCCGACAATCTGCTCCCGAGACGCCAGGACGGGACCCTCCGCACCTACCGGGCCCACCATCTCGGGCCTCATCCCCTCGACGAGCCGGGGCAGACCGACATAACCGCCGACGTCAACTTCACCGCTCTGATCGCCGCCGCGGAGGCGGCGGGTGCCGTCGTCGAGCTCCACCGTCAGGACGATTTCCTCACCGATCTCGGTCTCCGGGATCGGCTGTCCGAGCTACGCCATCTCGAGTTGGAGGCGGCGCGCTCGGGCGATGACGCTCAGCGTCTCAGGCTGCGAGCCAGGAAAACCGAGGCGGAGACGTTGCTCCATCCCAGAGGGCTGGGCGACTTCCGGGTGTTGGTGGCCCGCAAATAGAAGAAGCGGAGTCGGAAGACTCCGCTTCTTTATGCAGGGCGTCACGTATACGTGACGCCCTGCATTAGGAACGCGGTTCCCCTACGGCGTGTTGTCCACCTCCACCAGGGTGTAGCCGAAGGTGGTGGTGTTGTCGGAGTGGGAGACGGCGCCGAGGTAGTCGCCGACGGCCAGACCGGCCCAGCTCACGTCGACACTGCCAACCGTCCCCTGCGTGGCCGACGCCGGCGCAGCGTCGATGACGAGAGAGCCGCCTCCACCGGCAAGGGGAACTTGCCATGTGTTGACGTTGTAGGCGACTTCGATCCCGGTGGTCTGCCAACCGTGCACATACAACGTGTATGTGTCGTCTGCGGGGAGATCGAACTCGATCAGCTCGTCGGTCCCGCCGGCCCCGGAGGAGGCGACCTCCTCACCAGCCGAGTTGTACAGGAACAGGTCGATGTCGATCGCCGGGTTCTGCGGTGTCAGATCCGCCGTGGTCAGCGAGATCCGCAGATGGGCGGCCCCAGCCACCGCTATCGGGTGGGCGGTGGCCCCGTTGCCGACATCGGCCGGGGTGAATGTCTGGTCAGGGTCTTGGGTGACCGTCCCGGCAATCGGCGCATTCGCCGAAAGCCCGTGCGGCGTCGCCGTGTACGGGCCGGTGTAGCCGAAGGCCACCGGGATGCTGGCCGTGCCCGACTCGCCCGTGCCGCTGACCGAATCCGGGAACTCGATGGCGGCCGCTTTCACCGCTATCGGGCTGCGCACCCGGTTGTGCCCGGAAACCCAGGAGAGGGATCCGAAGCGCCACTCACCGATCGGCGCGCTCTCGTTTACGAAGGCGACCTCGAAGGTTGCCGACTCACCGGGGGCGAGTCTGATCCGGTCCGGGGTGACCGTCACCTGGTAGCCCCGAGGTTCCTCGACCCGGGCCCGATAGCTCTCGGTCTCGTCGGACACATTGGTCACCGTGCGAATCACCGTCTTCGCCCCGGGAACCTCACTCACCCCGATCGAGGGGTAGTTGAGGTTGGTGGCGAGCGTCTGGTACCCGGCTCCGGCGAGCTGGTCGCAGGTGGCCCCGATGATCAGGGGGACGAGTGCCGCTCCGCTCGTGTCACAGAGGAAGGCGACATAGTCGACCGCAATGGCGTCGTAGACCAGACCCGGGTTGAAGATCGACCCTGGTCGCGAGGCATTGCCATCGGGGTCGACGTGCCCGGCGCCAAAGTCGAACGGATCGGCTTTGGTCCTCCCGTCCTCCTTTCTGACGTCCTGACGGGCGGTGGTCATCAACGCCGACTTGGCCATGGCTGGGCTCCAGTCGGGGTGGGCCTGCTTGAGCAGGGCGAACAGCCCGGCCACGTGCGGGCTCGACATGGAGGTGCCCGAGATCGACTGGAACAGTTGCCCCGGAGCACCCAGGGTCGGGGTCGGAGAGGCGCCGGCCAGGATGTTCACACCCGGCGCGGTCACGTCCGGCTTGATGATGTCCTCCGACGCCGGGACGCCGACCGGCCCCCGCGACGAGAAGGCAGCCATCGTGTTGCCCCGCTGCCTCTCCCGCTCACCGTCGGTGAGCTCGACCGTGGCGTCGGCCCCGTTGTCGGCGATGTACTGCTTGAGGGCGGTGCCGTCGGTGAAGTTGACGTGCACCGAAGGCACCCAATGGTTGTCGGTGACCAGATCCTGGACGTCGTCCGGGTTGTACAGGACCATGCCGGCCCCACCCGCCTCGAAGACGGCCCGGCTCTTCTCGACCCGCGCCTGCACGCCTCGCAGACACAGGACGACCGCGCCGGAGATGTCCCCGGTGAACGGTGTGTCCGGGTCGCACAACTCGTTGCCGAATGCGGCGGCATCCACGAATGGCAACTGACCTCCGGTGCCGGGAGTGATCGAGGCCCCCTCATACTTGCCCTGGTCCTTCTTGAACCAGCGGGCCCAGCGGCTCTTCCAGTCGGTCGAGTCGCCGGTCAGTATCTCGGCGATGTAGGTCTTGTTCTGCTCGCTGGCGCCGACCGCGGTGATCCACGGCACGGTCGCCGGGCTGCCGGTGGTCGATGCGCCCGGCCCGGAATTGCCGTTCGAGGTGGCGACGAAGACTCCGGCGTTCGCCGCGAAGAGGAAGGCGATGTCGTCGGGACCGGTGAGACCGGGGGCGTCACTGCCGATCGAGTAGTTGATCACGTCCACCCCGTCGGCGACGGCCTGGTCGATCGCATCGGCCAGATCCCCTCCGAAGCACCCGAGGGAGCCACACGCGCTGTATGCCGCCACCCAGGCGTCGGGGGCGATACCGGTGACCTCACCGAAGTCGCGGCCGAATATCGAAGCCTCGACATCGCGGTTTCCGACAGCGGTGCTGGCGGTGTGAGTCCCGTGCCCGTCGTAGTCACGGGCGGTGGTGTAGGTCTCGGAGCCGATGAAGGACTCGTAGAGAGTCCTCATGTCGCGGGCCCCGATCAGCTTGTTGTTGCAGTCGAAGGGAGCGTCATCAGGGTTGTAGGCGGTGTCACCGAACTCACAGGTCGGAGTGCCCCCCATCCAGTCGGCGGGTGGGGCGCCGAGCCCGGCATCGGCGAAGGAGGGGTGCTCGGGCCAGATCCCGGTGTCGACGACCCCGACGATCACACCGGCCCCGGTGTAACCGCTGTCCCATGCGCCGCGCCGGTCGTCGAGCCCGAGGAAGTGCGGCGAGTCCGTGGTGTGAAGCTGACGCAACTCGTCTCGCTGAACCAGCAGGACGCCCTTCTGTGATGCCAGCGTCTCGGCCTCGGCTGGAGTGAGCACCGCGCTGAACCCGTTGGCGGCGTAGTCGTAGCTCGCCACCAGGGCACTCTGGTCGACGCCGGCGCCGTCCAGGGCCTCGGCCTTCTCCTGCTCCAGCTCAGCGACATACTCCTCGACCTCGGCGCTCGCCGGATCGGGCGGTTCCTCCCCTTCGGGAGCGATCTCCTCGTTGCCCAGCACGGGCGCCGAATCCATGACCACCACATAAGGGGCGGCGGCGTCTTCGGTCTGGGCGATGATGGGACCGGCCCCGGCCGGTACCGCGGTGGCAAGAGCCGTGGCCAGGGCGGCCAGGGCTGTCAGCGACTTTCGTCTCACACGCTCTCCCTGTGTTG